>NZ_JBFUIX010000011.1:0-101920 GCF_056401635.1 Paenibacillus sp. P4_E11
GCCCGTCGCGGCGGCCGCAGGCGCTGGCGCGCTGCAGGCGCCGGCGCTCGCCGTGCCTGGCGCGGCGCAGCCGAGCGGCGGCGACGCCAGTGCCGCGAGTGCGGGCACGGCCGCCGCGGCTGCGGCTGCCGCGCCGCCGGTGCAAGCGGTTAGCGCGGCGAAGCATGCGCCGCTGGTGTGCGTCGACCCCGGACACCAGCGTAAGGCCAACAATGAGCATGAGCCTGATGGGCCTGGCTCGGAGGTGACCAAAGCGAAAGTGGCAGGGGGGACGGTCGGCGTCTCCACCAAGAAGCCGGAGTATAAGCTGACGCTCGAAGTATCCTTGAAGCTGCGTGACAAGCTGAAGGAAGCGGGTTATGGTGTCGTGATGGTCCGGGAAACCGACGACGTGGACATCAGCAACAAGGAGCGCTCGCTTCTGTGCAACGAAGCAGGGGCCGATATTTCCATCCGTATCCATGCCGATGGTTCTGACTTGGCCTACGTGAAGGGGATAACAGTTCTCTACCCATCCTCGGGTGATTTATTGGCGTCGAGTAAAAGCATGGCTGTGACGATGCTACGGGAACTGATCGCGGAGACTGGGGCCAAATCAAGAGGGATCGTGCCGCGCAACGACTTGTCGGGCTTCAATTGGTCGACGGTGCCATCACTTCTGGTGGAGATGGGATTCATGACCAATGCCGAAGAGGATAAGCTGCTGGCGACAGAAGAGTATCAGGATAAGCTGGTGGCGGGGATGGTAAGCTTCACGAAGAAGACGTTCCCCTTGTCCTAGTAGTGCGATGATCATAAGCTTTTTTGCGAATATTAAGTCCAGATTCGAATGCCGAATCTGGACTTTTTCACATTTTTAGAAAATATAAGTTTTCGGGGGGCCTCGGTTCCACCTCTTGGGGGCAGTCGCGATTCGGGAAACTCATTTCGCTCGAATCCTGCAATTGCGTTAGTACAGAATTTTGATCCGTTTGCATCCAAATGTTCCAGATTACTGCGAAAGTGCAACATTTTCGGCTGTGGTTCTTGCGAAATCGAGATCTTGTCGATACAATCCTGCACATTTGCAGGATTTCACTAGCCTTGGACAGGGTGTGGCGAAAAAAACTGCACTATTGCAGCATTTCGGAATTCGAAGACGCCACATAGAAGATCTAACTCTTTGAAGGAAAGAAGAACAAGGGAGAAACAAAACTCATCCACCAAGGACCGTCCGGTGATTAGACAAAGATAAGGACTTCCTCTATACCCTACTGGGAACTAACCTCAAAGTGAGGTATCACTGAACACGTAAACTCAGGCTTAACCCGAACGGACACAGAAGCTCTTATTTGTTGATTTTAGAGTCGAATCGCTTTCTATCGGACCCAGGATCCTTTATTTCCTGTAATTAAGCCCTGACGCATGGAATTGTGTGAAATAAGGGCTGCTGGGTCCGCAAGGATCATACACAAGAGGCGTAAACAGCTATTAAGGTCTCTGGTGTCCGTTCAATTGCCCTCACAGGAATCCTGCTGTGGTTTCATCCGAGCAGTTGCTCTCTTCGTACTCATGCGATGCGATAACCCGAATACGAGCAGCAGCACGATCATGACGAGGGCCGAGCAGCGATACATCAAGGCGTAGCTAGAGCTGGAGGCGATGAAGCCGAGCAGCATGGAGCCACAGGCGATACCGAGATCAGTTGCATTATAGTATAGGCTATTCGCCGTACCATGGCGCTCGGGCGGCAAGTCTCGCAGCATCCACGCCTGCAACGTAGGCTGCATCGCTCCGAAGCCAAGTCCATACAGCAGCGCGGCTACGATCAAGAGCGGCAAACTGCTGGCGAACGACAAGACGCTCAACCCGGCGAAGAGAACTACCGCACTTGGGATGATGACGGCCGCATGCCCCTTACGATCGAAGATTCGGCCAGAGATCGGACGAATGATCAGGATGCTGACCGCATTGAACAGGAAGAATAGTCCGATGTTCTCGATGTGCACTTCTTTGCCGAACAGCGCAAGGAAACTGAGCAGCCCGCCATACGTGATTCCGATGAACATGTTCATGAGCGCAGGGAGGACCAGCTTGGCGTTGCTGCTTTTGCCGAAAGATCTTCTATTGCGGTCGAAGTTGACACGGCTAGTGCCGCTAGCTTGTCCAACACTAGCAACCTGGGACTTTACCTGAACCGCGGGTTTAGGTGGAATAGAGCGAGTACCGAGCAGCAGCGGAACCATAAGTGCAATGACAACGGCCCCTACAATCGTAAGCGGGGTGAAGCCATATTCGTCCATCACCGACAAGCCGATAATCGGCCCGAACGACATGGCGAGACTTGTAGATAAGCCGAAGTAGCCGATTCCCTCACCAATTCTCGTACGAGGGATTATCTGCGACACAAGCGTAGGCATAATCGTGCTAGTCATCCCAAACCCTACACCGAATCCAACACGGATTAGCAAAAGGACATTTACCGAATGGGCAAATGGGTAAGCGAACGTAGCTACTGTTGCAATCAGAATGCCAACCATCAATAGGATGTTTCGGTGCACCTTCTTCATCAGAGCTGCCGTCATGAAGCGGGAAGCAATGGCTGCCAAGGCGAATAGGCTAGTGACCAATCCGACGGTTACGTCACCAGCCTGAAACTGATCTTTTACATAGCTTGGGAAAGGCGACAGCAGCATTTGCACACTAAGAAACAGCAAAAAATAACACAAAGTAAGGACTACAAACGTCTTAGTCCATAGTTTCGATGAGGGATGTTGCTCTAGTTGTTCAGACACCTCGTGGTTCATCTCCTTATTCTCTCTCGTTCAATCGGTCCGTATTCGCTCCGATTCGACGCAATAGCTCAAGCAGATGCTCGTATTCATCCTCCGAAATGCCAGCAGTAGCATCTTGAACTGCTTGGTGTTCAATTGTCTCTGTTTGAGCAGCCACGTCCCTGCCCTTATCGGTCAAATAGACTAGGAATGATCGGCGGTCTGCTTCGCCCGCTTTTTTATAAATCAGGCCTTTGGCCTCCAGAACATCCAGAATGCGAGTCGTTGTCGGCTTGTCTTTGCTGGCCAACTCCGCAATTTCCTTCTGAATCATCCCATCCTTCACACGGATACAATATAGAACAGTCCACTGTTCGGGTGTGATGTCATACGGCTTCAATCTGTTGGTGAATAGCTGCGACATTTTGCGGTAAGTCAAACCTAGATTGAACCCGGCGGAATGCTCGAACACATTCGATCTGTTCTCTTTCATAGACACGGCCAAACACTCCCTGAATAATAGTTAGTATGACAATTATATTTATAACAACTAATTTTGTCAAAGCACTTAACTGGGTACCCGCACATATGATAGAAAAATTAAATGAAGAAGAGGATGCTAGGATGATGAGATACTTGCCTTATTACGCCCCTTACCCACCGACTGTTTGTTACTCCCGTGGAGCCGTCTGCATTAGTCCCAAGCAACTGCAGCTGAGCAACACACTGCGCATGTTGTGGGAAGAACATGTCGCTTGGACGAGGATGACGATTATTAGTATTGCGGAGGGTTTACCCGACGAAGAAGTGGTGACGAAGCGACTGCTGCGCAATGCTACAGATATGGCTGCGGYCTTCAGGCCAATCTATGGAGATGCGATCGCTACTAAGCTCGGAGACTTGCTCACAGAGCATCTGATGCTTGCTTACCAATTGGTCAAAGCCGCCAAAGCGGGAGATTCTGCAACAGCAGCCAAGGTGGAGAAGCAATGGTACCGCAATGCCAATGACATCGCCGCCTTCCTGGCGAGCATCAACCCATACTGGTCGAAGGCCCAATGGGAAACTATGTTGCACGATCACTTGAAGCTGACTAAGCAGCAAGCCGTACTGAGGCTATCCAAGGATTATGTCGCCGATGTCGCCATATACGATCAGATTGAAAGGCAAGCACTTGAGATGGCCGATATGATGACGGCTGGGATTATTAAGCAGTTTCCGGCTATGTTTGCTTGAGCCCATCCGCGCCTGCTGCTTTACTAACAAACGGACTTCTTGGCTGCAGCCAAGAAGTCCGTTTGTTAATGGAAGAGAAAAGCTCTTTACGAGATCTTTACCCCCAGTTGATACAACTCTAATATTTACCATTTATAATAAACCCGGTGGGGCAACCCGCACATTCCAAATATGGAAAGGGTGGATGCATTGGAAACGGTTAATAAGAAGCTTCTGTTGCTGCAGAAAGCCGGCTCGGCCGTGCCTAGTCGAAGTCGCGCAGGAATCTTGCTGCGATGGAAGGAAGCGGGGTTAGGTCTGCTGTTCTTGTTCCCGTCGATTGCGATCTTCGCCATCTTCCTATTCTATCCGATGCTGCAGTCGATCAACCTCAGTGTTCACTCAACCGATCCGCGCGGGCGGATTGCCCATTATGTCGGACTAGACAATTTCACAGATCTGTTCCTGTCCGAACGATTCTATAACAGCCTGAAGGTGACGGGGTTGTTCACCTTGTACACCGTCCCAACAGGCATCCTACTTGCGTTGCTGTTAGCCGCCCTTACATATAGGCCTTTACCTGGCATTCGGCTGTTCCGCTTCGTCTTCTCCATGCCGATCGCTTTGTCTGTAGGAACTTCGGCTGTGATCTGGATGCTATTGTTTCACCCCACGGTAGGCATGCTTAATTACGTCCTTAGTTTGGTTGGTGTTGACCCTGTGTTCTGGCTATCCAATCCGAATTGGGCACTTATCTCTGTATCGCTCATGACGGTGTGGATGAACTTGGGCTTTACCTACATCATCCTGCTAAGCGGGCTGCAACAAATCTCGTCCGAAATCCATGACAGCGCGAAGATCGATGGAGCGGGGCTTATCCGGACATTCTGGAGCATCATGGTGCCGCTTGTATCGCCAACATTGTTCTTCGCTGTGATTGTCTCGATCATTAGTGCCCTGCAATCGTTCGGCCAGATCCACATCTTGACCAAGGGCGGTCCGATGAACACGACGGATGTTGTGGTGTACTCGATCTATCAGGAGGCGTTCGTCAATTTCCGCTTCGGGTCAGGTAGCGCCCAAGCGCTTGTGCTGTTCGTTCTGATCTTGCTGCTTACGTGGGTTCAATTCCGCGTGTTCGAGAGGAAGGTGCACTACCAGTGAAGTTGGCCTCGTTGAATCGACGTATCCCGCTCTATATGGTGCTGATCGTCCTGTCTGTCCTAATTGTGTATCCGTTATATTTTACGTTCGCCTCTGTCTTTATGACCGAGCAGGAGACAAGTGTATTTCCACCACCTTGGATTCCAAGCCAACTGTACATGGGCAATGTTGTAAAAGTGCTGGAGCTTGTCCCGATCGTCGCTTTTCTCCGCAACAGCTTGGTCGTCTCCGCCCTCATCATGCTAGGTCAGCTTGTCACAGCCAGCATGGCGGCGTATGCTTTCGCTTTTCTGCGCTTCAAGGGCAAGGCGTTCCTATTCTCCTTGTTCATGGCTACAATGATGATCCCTTGGGAAGTGACGATTATTCCCAACTACTTGACCATGAAGCGCTGGGGCTGGCTCGATACATATGAAGGCTTGACCGTCCCCTTTCTCGCGACCGCGTTCGGCACGTTTCTGCTTCGTCAGTTTTTCCTGCAGCTTCCTAAGGAGCTGTTCGAGGCGGCGCGTATTGATGGCTGCGGCCATCTGAGGAGCTTCGCCCTGCTTGTATTGCCGCTGTCGCGCCCAGCGCTCTCGACGCTTGCCGTCTATTCATTCCTCTCGGCCTGGAACATGTACCTGTGGCCGCTCCTGATGACGAACAGCGAGAAGATGCGCACCGTCCAGATTGGCATCTCGATGTTGCAATTCGAGGAGATGACGTCCTGGAATCTAGTATTGACTGGGGTAACGTTAGTGCTGCTGCCTTCACTCTTGCTCTTGGCGTTAGGATTGAAGCAACTCGTGTCCGGCTTAACGGCTGGAGCTGTAAAAGGCTGATTGGCATGGTGTTCCGCGTCTGTGTGAACAGGCGCTCCAAATACACGTACCATATAAAAGGAGAGATACGAAGCTATGAATCCGTTCCGTACGAAATCGTTGGCTGCCCTGCTAGTCCTACTGATGGTATTCCTGACCGCATGTGCCGGAGGGGGCAAAGAACCTTCCAACGCTTCCACCCCTAGCAGCACACCATCGCCAAAAGTTTCGGCTGAGCCGAAAACCGTCAAAGTCGTCTGGTGGCACTCGATGAGCGGGGAATTGGGCAAGGCGGCGGACAAGCTTGTCGACAATTTCAACAAGAGCCGCAAGGATGTGCAAGTCGAAGCTGTTTTCCAAGGTACATACGATGAGAGCTTAAATAAAATGAAAGCTTCGATGGATTCCAAGAGCGGTCCATCGCTTATCCAAGTGTTCGAAATCGGTAGCCGATTCATGATCGACTCCAAGGCGATTACCCCGGTACAGAAGTTTATTGATGCCGACAAGTTCGACTTGTCCCAGCTCGAAGATAACATCGTGAACTATTACAAGATGGACGGCAAGCTGAACTCGATGCCATTCAATACGTCGAACCCGATCTTGTACTACAACAAAGACATGTTCAAAGCGGCCGGCCTAGATCCAAACGTATCACTCAAGACATACGACGATATTGCCAAGGCAGCCAAGGCGTTGACCAAGGATGGTAAAGCTGGAGCCTCCTTCGCGATCTATGGCTGGTTCATGGAGCAGTTCTTCGCCAATCAAGGTGCGGAATACCTCAATAATGGCAATGGTCGGAGCGGACTAGCAACGGAATCTCAGGTGAATTCCGAGGCAGGTGTGAAGACGTTAACGTGGTGGAAAGAGATGGTCGACAACAAAACCGCGACCAACCTGGGTCGCAAAACCGACGATACCAAAAAAGCGTTCGCCGCCGGACAAATCGCTATGACGCTCGATTCCACCGCATCGCTTCGCGGCATTGTGAGCACGGCTGAAGGAAAGTTCGAAGTCGGGACCGCCTTTCTGCCGAAGCCCGCAGATGGCAAAGATGGAGGAGTCGTCGTAGGAGGGGCGAGTCTGTATATATTGAACAACAAGCCGGAAGAGGAGCAGAAGGCGGCTTGGGAGTTTATCAAATATTTGGCCAGCCCCGAAGTGCAGGCACAATGGCATATCGATACCGGCTATTTCCCAATTACGAAGAAAGCGTACGATCAGCAGATCGTTAAGGATAACATGACGAAGTATCCACAGTTCAAGACCGCTGTCGACCAGCTTCATGCGACAAAGCCGAACACGGCTACGCAAGGCGCCGTGATGGGCGTATTCCCGGAAGCTCGTCAAATCGTCGAAGGGGCTATCGAGGAAGTGTTGAACACGAAGAAATCCCCGAAGGAAGCGCTGGACGCTGCCGCGAAGAGCATCAATGAGAAGCTGGTACAGTATAACAAGAGCGTGAAGTAATGGCGTAGAGAAGCAGCCCCCGGCATGGATGTGCCGGGGGCTGCTTTCGTGTAAGACAACAATCATTCGAACTCATGGGAAATCGGCATAACTCGGACGTAATCCTCTTACCGTACCGCCTTCTGCAATTAAGAGTGTATATTGCGAAGCACGTAGGGCAAACAGGGGTTCATTCCCGATGGTGTACAAATTGACTTGTTTGAAATCTTTTATTTCCTTTCTGGCGTTGAATGCTTGCATCAAACCGACTTGCGGAAGCTTGAGCACGTCGTTCATATTAAATCTCGCGTTTGGTCCGGAATCGAGTGCGTAGCGAATACCGAACTTTTTCTCTACCATAGCAAAATCCTGCTTGTTATAGAGATCAGCAAATTCCTGGCCGATCGTGTAGAGGTCGGATGGTAGTTCACTATATTTATAGTCCGTCCTTACATTATATATTTTGCCGATACGTCCCACTTTCCAATTGCCTTTTTCCTGGACAATATGAAGGTAGAGATAATTGTGCCCTATTTCATTACTATTATAATAGGCGGCATACACAATGGCTTCTTTCCCGTCTGCTCGAACGTCGACATTCCAAATCGAGAGTGGATATTTTGCATTTACCGTATTGTCTTTCAATCTGCTTACCACGTCAGCGCGAGTAGGGTGATCCGGGAAAACAATCCATGTATTTTCTTGAATGCTCCAGAATGGTTTATTCCCTGGTCCGACGATCCGACTGAGGTCTTTACTTACTTTTCCTTCATAGAAAGCTTTTGCGAAATAATCCGGTAACGCCTCATATTGCTTATTATTCACATTTTGCACAAAGCCAAGAGCGAACGTGCGAATGTTCTGTAATCGTTCAACTGGAGTTGCGCCTTTACTGAACACTTTGGAATTCGCTGGCTGCGAAGCACTTGTTGTGGTCGATTGGGGCGAACGTTCATCATTGTCCACTTTCGCGCGGCTATTCCATATCATAGCGCCTCCAACCACAAGGACTGCCGCTAATAATCCGACAACTAGCTTCCTGCGATTGCCGGGAAGTGCTGTGGTCGGTTGCTCAAATGAATGTCCACAATCGTTGCAAAACTTGGACCCCTCATCATTCTCGCGCTTACATGCTGTACAAATCATCGTGTCTACTCCTCTGCATCTATAAATCGTTCACCACATTGCTTGCAATAAAGGTTACGGATTTCATTCTTCGTCCCGCATTTCGTACAAAACTTGTGCGTTCGATTCGGATGCACGGTTGGCACGATTGCCCCGCTTGCACCTTGTTGCTCCTCTGCTTCGATTCGGAAAGTCTCACGTACGGCAGCTTGTTCAGACTGCGCTACCTGCGCCTGTTGCGGGAGATGAGTATGTAACGGCATGGCACCTATCGGCTTCCGCTTGATCCCCAGCATCACAATACCAGCAATCGCTGCGATCGAACCGAATACGATATAAGTAACGCCCGGATTCCCCGCATCCTTCTTTGTAAACTGTGAAATCATGTTTTTGATCTGCTGTTCGTCCGTGTTCATCTGCACGATCCCATAAACCACAAGCAGGATACCGCCAACAAGGAGGATGCCGCCGATAATGTAACGAATGGAGTCGTTCGTTTGGAATGATCCGGCTGTCGATGGTTTCGCTGCTCCGGCTCCTGACCACGGTGTTGCTGCAGACACAGTAGATCTTGTCCCCGACTGAATACCCGATTTGTTTCTCTCGCGAATCCATAGAACAAGTGCGACAACCGCAAGCACAACTAATACGATCAGAATGGCTAAGCGGAATACACTGAATGATGTTTTGGCCAGGATGACATATAGACCGACAAGTATGTATGGTGAAAATTTCACAGAGTTTTCAAGCTTCAGCCATAAGTACATAAGAACCAGCGATACAGCGTAATATAGCGCTAAGAATATCACTACTGGACTAGAATCAGATACATATAGCTGAGTATAGTACGCAACATCCCCTATCATTCGGGTGGAGAGACCCATCACATCGTAGATGAAGCCAATCAGTAACAATATCCACATCGCATTTTTAATAGAAGCCGACGATCGGATGATGTTGTTCTGTTCCAGCAGTTGTTTTACGAATACCGACGCACATCCAATTATCAATAGCAGCCACCATGAAAAGCTAATCATTCTCTCTTATCCTCCTTCTTGATGTCACAACCTACGCAATTGATGCACAGCAAAAAAACGAAGTTGTATAAAGCAACCCGGCTGTCATCGCTTCTGAAGGGAAGCATTAGACCCGTGGCTTTGCGTCTCCGCCTTTCGTACGGATTTGCCTTTGGTTCATTCGACTTCGTTATCGGCTCACTGGTTCTTAATAACCATAATATGCATCTTGCTGCTCATTAAATTCGACATACGATAGGAAAATCCTGCAATTAATGTCGAATAAATGAGTAGACTTAAAAACGTAACAAAACACAACCGAGCGAAAGTTAGGACATAGAGCAGCGGGTCTGGAAGGTGTACGATTAAGATTAGAAAACAATTACATCTGACTTGGTGACGGAATAGCGGGAGGGATCGCATGAAAGCGGTGTTGGTTGGCTTGGGCGGATTCGGATCAGGGTGGTACCGGAGACTACGGAACCTGCACAGCGACATCCAATTGATCGTGGTGGATGTCGACCCTGGCAAGAATGAGGAAGTGAACGTGGACCGTGTGCCCTTCTATACATCAGTGGGGGAAGCGATCGAACGAGAAAAGCCGGATATGCTGGTGAATGTGACGCCAAGGCAGGCGCATACCGCGATTAACCATTTGGCCTTCGACCACAAGCTTCCGGTGTTCTGCGAGAAGCCGATTGCCGATAATTATAAGGATGCTATCGCGGTCGTGGAAAGGGCGGAGCGAGAAGGCATTCCGTTCATGATCGCTGAGAATTATCGCGCTTTCCCAATTGTTCGCAAGTTGAAGCAGTTGCTGCATGACCGGTCCATTGGTGATGTCCGGACGATTCATTGCGATTTTTATCGCCTTAGGGAGAAGGTCACGGTGGAGCCGACCGAGGTGCTGGAGGAATTGTACGTGCATCATTTCGACTTGCTTCGCTATTTGACGGGTCGCGAGGTCGGGAGCATCATGGCCGTACAGCGTCATGAGTTGCATCTTGTAATGGACATGCAGGCAGGTATTCAAGCAACGTTTCGCGGCTCCACGATAACGAGAGGTAAGCAGACAGAGTGGTCCGGCGATTGGCGAATCGAAGGGACAGCAGGCAGCTTGGTCCTGGAGGATAAACATATAGAGCTCACCACAGCAGAAGGAACTGTACGTTTCGATGATTTCAGCGATGTGGATGCTTCAGGCCCGTTCAGCGAATTCCTGGCATCCCTTCGGGAGAATAGGGAAGCCGAAACGAGTGGGAAGAGTTACTTGAAGAACCAGGCGTTGGCGCATTATGCCAAGGTATCGTTGGGAACGAACCGGATGGTGGACACTTCCAGCAGTTGGGGATACGGGCCTATGGTTATTCGCAACTTCCTTGAAGCGGATCTGAAGGAAACGGTGAGTCATCGTGGAAAAGGGACGATCCAGGGAATCCGATTGTACGGCGATAACGATTTCGATACACCGGTCAAGTTTCTGGGATACAGCGTTATCCCGCCGGGTAATTCGATTGGCTATCATGGTCACCGAGACGATGAGGAAATGTATATCATCCTGGAGGGGACCGGTGTTATGACAGTCAACGGGGAAGCAAGACCGGTCAAGGCTGGTGATGTGGTGCTGAATAAACCTTGGTGGAAGCACGGATTGGAAAATGACGGAAGCCAGCCGCTGAAGCTCATTATCTTTGAAGTGGGGCGATCATGCGCTCCTTCTTGGACAAACAACAGGACTGATTAATCATCTGGTCAACGTGTTGCCAACCGGCGTGCAATTGGCAGTCATTGCGGTGTCGGTGCTCCCGATCATGCTCATTGCGTCATTTCATTGCAAGCCGGGAATCCCTATAAGATCGAAAGGCAGGCGAGTATCGAATGGACCCATTAGCATGGCAATCTGTACCACCAGGCGTATGGACGATGACAGTAGGCAGCCCAGAGGGGCTGTCTCCACCGTCGTATATGGATCGGCAGCTGAGGAAGGTAGCAATGTCTCGGCTGCCGAATGCTCCTTTTCCGTTCGAGTCGGTGGAGATGACTGAGGAGCCTTTGACAGGCGGAGGAAGCCTGCTCTCTAGCGATCCGAAGCAGGATACCGGGGAAACGCATGCGCCCGTTCCGCTGGTGATCAGCGATCGGGGATACGGGATAGCGGCTGGACGAACAGGGTGGCGATTCGGACAGAAGAAGCTTCCTATATAAGTGCGTGACATATATCTGAAGTGGGGGAACGAAGTTCTAATAAGATGGGAGCGAATATAGATGAAAGACGAACGAATGGGAGGGCAAGTCGAATTGCTTTGGGATGTCGAGCGGCTCGGGAATCCCCCCCAACCATTATTATGCGCA
The DNA here is from genome assembly GCF_056401635.1 of Paenibacillus sp. P4_E11. Classification (NCBI taxonomy): domain Bacteria; kingdom Bacillati; phylum Bacillota; class Bacilli; order Caryophanales; family Paenibacillaceae; genus Paenibacillus; species Paenibacillus sp. P4_E11. The sequence continues at coordinate 11,881 of NZ_JBFUIX010000011.1, forward strand.
GGGGTTTGAAACCGACGGCTTGCAGGCTGTCTATTACGAGGCGATGCCGTATCAAGGGAAAGCAACGCGTGTGTTTGCGTACTATGGTTTTCCGAAGGAAGCAGTAGGGGAGCGGGTGCCAGCGGTCGTTCTAGTCCACGGCGGCGGCGGTACGGCTTTCGCCGAATGGGTGCGGATCTGGAACGAGCGGGGCTACGCCGCCATCGCCATGGATCTGGAGGGGCATACGCCCGCCGACAAAGGCGAAGACGGGACCCGCCCGCAGCATGCCTGGAGCGGGCCATCGCGGCAAGGTGAATTCAGCGATTACCAACTGCCGCTGATCGACCAATGGATGTACCATGCGGTGGCTGACGTCCTGTTGGCGCATTCGCTCATCCTTTCGTTCCCGCAAGTGGACCCGAATCGAATTGGCGTAACCGGTATCTCGTGGGGCGGAATCTTGACAAGTCTTGTTGCCGGATTGGACGACCGATTCAAGTTCGCCATTCCCGTATACGGCTGCGGGTATTTGTTCGAGGCGGGCAACCAATATGAGCGAGCATTCGCCTCGATGGGAGAGGAAGAGCAGCGGGTTAGAGCTTATGGGATCCTTCTGCATACTTGCCTCAGGCGAGATTACCTATGTTGTGGGTGAACGGAACGAACGACTCCCATTTCCCGCTCACTATATTCGGCAAGTCGTACGAAACAGCGAAACGCAATCAGCCGCTCACGACGTTGTCCGTCATCCAAGGGATGAGGCATGGGCATATAGCGGGCTGGGAGCGGGAGGAAATATATGCTTTCGCCGCCTCCATTGTGAAGAGCGCGCCGGCTCTTGCGCGGTTCGAGAGTCAAGCTCGCGTAGGCCGATCCGCCTCAGCTGAATTGATGGACGCTGAGCATGGAGATCAGGTACGGCTCATGTACGCGGAGGAAGCGAAGAATTGGCCAAGCGTGATGTGGGCGGAGGCTCCGGCGATCTATGACGCTGCCTCGGGCCGGGTTACCGCTGAACTTCCCGAATCTGCACAAGCTTATTTCTTTCAAGCTGAGCAGCGTAATGGCATGATTGTGTGTACGGCGATTCAAATCTTGGGGTGAGAGTTATATCCTATTGTAAACAGCCCCTCATTGACCCTCCATACGATTGGTGCTAATGTTGATCTGATGCGAATCTCAAGAATGCTGGGAGTTTGAATGATGAGTCGTGAACAACAATTAATTGAAATCACGGAAATGCTGCGCCTGATGTCGAAGAAGTGGATGCTGGAGTGGAACAAAACCAAGTTAAGCGGCATTTCACCTACGCATGCGGCCATATTGAGAATCTTAGAGACGAAAGGCCCGCAGAAACCGACCAGTCTGGCAGCTGAGCTGTTTGTGACGACTGGAGGGATCACGGGTTTGACGGATAAATTGGTTGAAGCAGGATATGTTCAGAGAAGCAGAGACGAGGAAGATCGCCGCTTGGTGTTCCTCGAAATTACCGAGCAAGGCAAGGAGCTCTTGCAGGAAGTCATTAAGCTGAAGCGGGAGCAGGAGAATCGGATCTTCTCGGTGTTGAGCGACGAAGAGATTGACACGCTGCATGGTCTATACCGCAGGCTGGCGGATGGCGATATGGGTAGCAGGTAATGCACTGGAGAGCAGAATGAAGGAGTCAGAATCATGTTGAAGAAGTGGAGTCTGCTGACCCGGTTGTTTGCGATTTATTCGCTGATTGTGTTTCTGGTCATTCCGCTCTCGTATATAGGCTTTTATAAATACTACCAGTCTCTGGCCAATCGAACGCTGTCCGAGTCGTTCCGGTGGGAGGTAACGACCTTAGCCGAGCAGCTTGACAACGCTATCGTGTCGGCAGACAGATTGGCCGTGAACACGCTTACAAACCCTTCGATTGAGAACTGGATGAAGGAGACGCCCGACGCAAATTCCAATAATAAAGTAATCAATGTGTTTAATAAGATGCGGATGGACTTGGACATTGAGCCGGATAGCTTCAATCGTATCTCGATTATTAAGGACAACGGCACCTTCCTCTCATTCGGGTCGACATACAATAGAGAACAGGCACGGAAAAATATTGCCAGCTTGTCCTGGTTCAGCGAGCTTCAGACGAAGCCCTTGCTTGTACTTCCTCCGCATCGGGACGACTGGGACTCCAAGGGGAAAATGGTCGTTTCCGTCATTCGTAGCGCTGTGCCCGGAACGGTTATTGAAGTCCAGATTCCATCCTCCTATCTCGAAGCCATGTTATCCCAAGGAAAGCCTGCGACCAATGGCAAACAAGTCATCCTCTATGACAACAACAATCAGATCTTGTATCCGGCTACTCCGTCGCAGCTGTCCGCAACCGAAGCAGTCACCGCCGAGCATAAGCTATCCCGCTCCGGTTGGCGGCTGGTCGTATCCCAGCCTATGGACCTGTTGCTCAAGTCTGTGCGCAATACCGGCTATTGGATGGCTGTGATTGCCGGGGGGGTGTCGCTAGTTTCGCTAGTCTTGTTCTTCTTCTTCACATCCAGAACGACCCGGCCGCTTGTTCAGCTCAGCCATGCGATGGCCCAGGTTCCCGGTGATGCCCGGACGAAGGAGCAATTGGAACGGCTGTTCGCCGGAATGGATGCCAAAGGAACCCATAATGAAATCGTTCATCTTTATCATGCCTTTACCAGTATGCTGCAACGAATGGAGGAATCCAAGCAGCATGCCGTTGAAGCGCATTCCCGCGAGCTTCAAGCACAGTTTATTGCCTTGCAGGCCCGAATGAATCCCCACTTTCTATACAATACGCTGACCTTGATCGGCATGCTGGGGATGGAGGACGGTAACGAAGAGATTCCCAAGATTACTAGCGAGCTGGTTCGGATGCTTCGTTACATTACTTATGACAGTAGGGAGCTCGTATCTCTGCAGGAAGAAGTCGACCATACGCTTCATTATCTCGATATTATGAAGACCCGTTACCGGGAACATCTGGTCGTAGATGTGGAGTTGGAAGGGGATCTGGCCTTGGTCCGCGTACCCAAGCTTTCTGTGCAGCCCTTTGTGGAGAATTGCATGAAGCACGGCTTTGTCGGGAAAAAGTACCCTTGGCGCATTGAACTTCGCGTATCGGTCTCGAGATCAAGCTGGAACGTACAAATTCATGATGACGGAGACGGATTCCGAACCGATTATTTGGAGCAATTCGCAAGCAAACAGGGACAGGGACAGCCCGGACGGTTCGGCCTTCAAGCAGATGAAGGGGGGCTCGGGATGTTGAATACGTACAATCGGCTGTTTCATACGTTTGGTCATTCGCTGCGATTTGAACTTTCCAACAACAAGACGGGCGGCGCCTCTGTAACATTAGGGTGTGAACTAGGAGAACAGACGGATGTTAAAAATATTATTGGTTGATGACGAAGTGGCGATATGCCGTGGGATGAAAGCACTTATTATGAGAGATGAACCCGAAGGTGTCATTGTGGCGGAGGCCTATGACGGGGTTGAGGCTCTGGACATGATGGGAGATTTCGATCCGGACGTACTTCTTACCGATATAAGGATGCCGAGAATGGACGGGCTGCAGCTGCTTCGTGAAGCAAAGAAGAGAAAGCCCGAGCTTCTAACGGCTGTAATAAGCGCCTATTCGGATTATGGATATGTTCGGGAAGCCATCCTGACACATGCATCAGATGATTATTTGCTCAAGCCTGCGACGGCTCAAGAAATTCAGGAACTGCTGCGGAAGCTGAAGCTGAAACGCCAGCAGCTTAAGATAAGTCAGGAGCAGGAGGCATTGGGATTGCTACTGCAAGGCATGAATTTAGACCATTGTCCTCCCACACTTCAATATTCTCAATATGCACTGATTCTCGTGTGCGCAGGGCCTTATTGCAACGGAGTGATGGACTTGCACCCTGGAGAGGCATGGTGGCCATCTTCGCTGCTTGCTGAGTACTTGAAGCGCTGCGAGGAGCTTGGCCTTCGACATTGGTTATTGAACGGCGAGAGACCGAATGAGCGGCTGCTTCTACTGGCTTCCCACGCATACGATGATGAAGACCGTATTCGGGCCAGCCTTGACCCTGTGCTATTAAGCTTGCTGAATCAACCGATGCCGGTTGCGTGGATCATGGAATCGGACTTGTCGCTTCACCAACTGCACGCGACGAGCAAGCAGCTCCGGAGAGAACTTGTACACTCGCATGTTTTTGCGAAGTCGCACGTGCGGATTCTAAGAGACCCCGGCATTAAGGAGACAGATACGGATCGTAAGTTCATAGTAGAGACGGCTAAGGTAATCGAGGCGGTTGGACGGAAACGGGAAAAGCCATTCACAGAGGCGCTGCATGCCTTAATAGCGAGCTGGGAAAGTAGCGATGCCACCCAGTACAGTATGCTACAGACTCTCTTTCGCATCTTGACCGAGTTTGGAGATCTTGGTCTCGAGCGGCAATTCGACTTGGAAGTGGCGGTCTCCCATTCGCTCACCTATGTGGAGCTAGAACAACATGTAACGGCCTTGTTTCATAATTTGTTCGAATCGATGCCTCATTCGGCTGATCAAGCGGCCCCGTTCCATACGATCGTCAGCCAAGTCGAACAATACTTGAAGATGAACTTTCGTAAGACCGTTACACTGCAGAGTTTGTCCGAGGAGTTTAGGCTTGTCCCCAATTATTTGAGCGTTTTATTTAAAAGGGAAATCGGGATAACGCCTATCGAATATTTGATGGATTATCGGATCAAGGAGGCTAAGCGCATCATGGATGAACGGCCCCACTTGCTGCTGAAGCAGGTAGCAAGTGAGGTAGGGTACGCGGATCAGCTTTATTTCAGCCGTGTATTCAAGAAGCTGACGGGCCAATCTCCTTCCGAGTACGTTCATTCTCGGCAGTGATTAGGGAATCCATCTATTCGTCCATAAACAACTGCGATTCGTGCATTTGCCCCAAGTCTTTCGCTGGGTATAATGGTTGAAACATTATCACAGCGTATGCAACCGGGGTGTAAGCATGTATCGATTTTATGAACCGTTCAAACGTTCTGTTATCCAACTACTCCGCAAATGCAAAGAATGGGACCTTCTTTTTATCATTCCGTTTGTCCTGCTATCGCTGAAGGTGAGATTGCAGTATTTCTTCTTTCTGAAATCGCCCGGACAAAGCTTTCCTAAGTCTGCCGACTCTGAGTGGTATCTGGGCTATGCCTATTCGTTGTTGGCCAACAAGCGAATCGGGTTGCATATGGACGATATCCTATATATGGGATACAACCTCCTTCTAACCTCGCTGATCGCGGTATTGAAGGACCCGGTTGCCATTCTATTCGTACAATCGGTGACTGCAGGACTCGCCGTCATCCTTGTCTATAAAATCGCCCGCATGCTGTTTAACCGAACAACTGCTATCATAGCTTCCTATTTGTATTGCTTTCATACATGGCCCATTACGCTATGGTCCGTGTATATTCTGTCCGACAGTTTCTTTATCAGCCTGCTGCTTCTATGCGTCTACTTTCTTCTCAAGGCCATGGACTCTGGCAGACGTATATACCAGATTTTATTCACCTGTTCTGCCTTCTATTTGATGATATTCAGACCGACCGGCATCATAGTGCTAAGTTTCATCCTGGTATTTATCGTAATGAATGTTCATAGAAAAACGTTCGTTCGTTTTTTTCTTCAACATAGGTTGGCCCTTGGAGGCGTTCTGGCAACAGCAGTGCTAGTCTTGATTTATCTCCTGACGAGCGGCAAGCTGGATCTATTGGTGACTTCCATTCAGTTCAACGCCAAGATGGTTTTGTACAACATATACGCCAAGGGTTGGATCTACGACAGCCCAACGTCTGCGGACCATTTTTTCAAGCCGGATTATAACATCGATGTCATGAATAGTCTGATCATCAGCTTCCTAGTCAACAATTGGGATCATATCTCCATCCTATATGTCAAACGAATTGCGGCTTTTCTCGGCAAATGGGTCTGGGAAACGGATCTGACATCGAAAAGAGGCATTCTCAGATTTGCCGAGCATATACTCCCTACATTCCTGTTTCTGCTAGGGACTGTTGCAACCCTATGGAACGGTCTGTTTAGAAGAGCCTCTATCGTGTGGTTGATCGTTCTCTCCATTTATATGTTTTGTATCATTATCTTCATTGACGGAATGTACAGGTACAAGGCGCCAAGCATACCATTTATTCTCATTATGGTTGCATATGGGGCGGATAGAAGCATTCACCTCGTCCTTCTCTTTGTCAAAGCAGTAACGGGCATGTGGATTCAATTCTGGAAAAGAAAACGGACAACGTATAGTTCCGACATGTAAAGGAAAGCACAAACAACCCTCAGCTTCGGGCACTGATCCCGAACGGGGGTTGTTATTGTTGTTGTTGTTGTTGTTGCTGTTCCTCAACCCAACAGGTGCTTATAAGGGGTGTAATCGATTTGTTCTTTCTCCAGAAACCGCATGAGGCTCGGATAATCGCGCTTAGGTGTGGCGAGAATGTACCCCTCAATGCAGTGCTGCTGTGTCACTTCGGATGCGTTTTGTTCCAAGGCAACCTGACCGATTCGGGCTGCGATGGAGTGGCGGGCAATGTCGCGAAAAGGACCAGGTACCGGCGATACGAGTGTTTCCAGGAACGATTTGGAAGAATCAGTCCACAGGTGGCGGGACGTATCGACATAATGATTTTGCCAATCAAGTTTGGACATGCCGTCTGCCTTGGGCAGCACTTTCATAAATTTACGGAACATGAAGAATCCACCTACAGACATGAAGAACAACAATATACAGGCCCAGAATATGAGGGCGATCATGAACGTTTGGGAAGGCAATGCAATCACCTCGTGGCGTATTGTGTAAGAATGCTTCTTGTAGAATTATACCCCATTCCTAGATTTATTTATAGTTTCGTTTTACCCGATTACTTTGCGGGGGCCTCGGGACTTATTAAATCTTATATGTTAAAATAGGATAAAAGCTAAGTTAGAGGGAGTGAACGAAAAATGTTGAAAATCGGTTCTCATGTTTCTTTTTCGGATAAAGGGCTGTTGAACGCGGCCGAAGAAGCGGTTTCCTACGGCTCCAGTACATTCATGATATACACCGGCGCCCCGCAAAATACGCGGAGAAAGCCAATAGAGGAGCAATTTATCGACGAGGGCAGAGCAGTGATGGACAAGCATGGCATGGGTGAGATTGTCGTGCATGCCCCCTACATTATTAACCTCGGTTCTTATAAGGAAGACACGTTCGAATTAGCAGTCAGGTTCCTGCAAGAAGAGATTCGCCGGACGGATTATCTAGGCGTCCGCAATATCGTGCTGCATCCCGGCGCCTATACGGAGAAGGATGTTGAATACGGAATTGCTAGAATCGCAGAAGGCTTGAATGAAGTGTTGAAGGGGACGAAGGACACGCAAGTGAACGTCGCGCTCGAGACGATGGCAGGCAAGGGCACAGAGATTGGCCGAAGCTTCGAGGAGCTGGCCGCGATTATGGAGAAGGTCGAAGATAATGGTCGTCTTACGGTGTGTATGGATACATGCCATATTCACGACGCAGGTTATGATATAGTAGAAGACTTTGATGGCGTGTTGGAATCGTTCGACCGAATTGTCGGTTTGAACCGACTTGGTGTCATTCACTTGAACGACAGCAAGAACTTCCGTGGTGCAGGCAAAGACCGCCACTCTCCGGTAGGTTCCGGCTTGATCGGCTTCAAGGCGATGAATTATATTGTGCATCACCCTAGTCTGCAGCATTTGCCGATGATCTTGGAGACGCCATGGATTGGCAAGGACGATAAGACACAGCGCCCGATGTATGAAGCCGAGATCGCTCTGTTCCGCGGTGATGCGGCTACTCGATTCGGCGGCGAGTTCTTCGAGCAATTGGAGAAGCTGCACCACTACTTCGGCAAGGAATCGATCGATTCCCGCGAATATGTGCTGCAAGTGTGGGATGCCCTCAAGAATGATGCGAAGGCCAAGAAAGCGGACGCTCGCGAGCCGCTGGAGCGGCTGTATGATATGGTGTTCGAGAACCGACTATTCCCGGAACTGTCGGAAGAGCAGATCAATCAACGATTGACTGCCTGGCTGGCGGGTAAGGAAGTATTCCAGACTGCATAAGAAAAAGTAAGCGAGAATCAGAGGAGCTTAGAATAGCATGAGTGTAACCAATCGATCGTTGCCGGTCAGGTCCGAGCGTAATCGCGACCGTGCCCGGATGCTTATTTCCTGCCCCGACCGTCCGGGCATCGTAGCGGCGGTATCGGCTTTTCTGGCTAAGCACGAGGCCAATATCGTTCAGTCCGACCAATATACGATGCATCCTGCAGGCGGGCTATTCTTCATCCGCATTGAATTCGACTTGTATCAGCTTGAGAGCAAGCTGACCGAGTTGGAGCGGGACTTCGCGGCCGTAGCGGAACCATTCTCGATGACTTGGCGCATCACGGAAGCTAGCCTCCGCAAGCGACTGGCGATCTTCGTCTCCAAAGAAGATCATTGTCTGTTAGAGCTGCTATGGCAGTGGAGATCCGGCGACTTGGATGCGGATATCGAGCTTGTGGTAAGCAACCATCCGGATATGAGAGAGACCGTAGAGTCGTTCGGGATTCCGTACCACCATGTGCCGGTTACGGCCGATACGAAGTCCGAAGCCGAGCGCCGTCAGCTGGAGCTAGTGGACGGCAAGGTCGATGCAATCGTGCTGGCACGTTACATGCAGATCGTGTCCCCCTACTTCATCAAGCATTATGCGGACCGGATTATTAACATCCACCACTCGTTCCTTCCTGCCTTCGTGGGAGGCAAGCCATACGCCCAGGCGTATGACCGGGGCGTGAAGATCATCGGGGCCACAGCTCACTATGTGACTGCTGAGCTCGACGGCGGCCCGATTATCGAGCAGGACGTCCAACGCGTCAGCCACCGCCACAGCGTGGACGACCTGAAGCGAATCGGCCGCCATATCGAGCGGACGGTGCTGGCTCGTGCCGTCTCCTGGCACGTCGAAGACCGTGTACTCGTGCACGAGAACAAGACTGTGGTGTTTCATTCGTAAATGATCCCCACAAAGTGAAGTGAGCCTTCGAAGCTTAATCCTGTTACTTTGCGGGGACCAGGGACTTATACGATCTCGCGTGAAAGAAAGCCGCTCGTCCTCTTGAATCATGATGAGGATTAGCGGCTTTTTCGACGATTCAGAATGATCAACTTCGCTGATTGTTCATCGTCTCGGCAAACGCACGACGTCAAAGGACGTATCCTTAACATATAAGGAAGTTTAAGTTCTTCACCGTACTTAAAGCATTGATGCTCTAGGGAAGTCCGAAGCTATCCCCTTAATTGCTTGCCTTGAAGGATGCAGTAAAGCTCGAATGAGTCGAATAAATGGGGTTCAGTCGAGATTCGCGAATTTGGTACTATGCAGAAAGTGATTGTTGTGGAGCTCATTCGCAAGAATCCTGTAAAAAGTACAGGATTTTTGACCCGTTTGCATCCGAATGTTCCATATTGCTGCGAAAGTGCAGCATTTTAGCTGTAGTTCGGGCGAAATCGAGATCTTGCCGATATATCCGGAAAAACCGCTTTACAGCTCTTCGAGGGGAGCCTCCGGGCACGAGCATTGAGGAAGCCCGGCAGGAATCGAGTTGCAGAGCAATAAAGTTGCTCTGCATTGGACGCGTTCGCGTTGGAGACGGCGAACGCCCTCGTCGGCAACGCACCCGGCGCCGCCGCGCTGGAGATCACGCTCATCGGCCCGGAACTGGAGTTCCGGGCCGATGCGCTGATCTCCATCTGCGGCGCCGACCWGTCGCCCAGCCTGAACGGCGAAGCCGTTCCGCCATGGCGCCCGGTCTTCGTGCGGAGCGGCAGCGCCTTGGCTGTCGGCGCGCCGGCCAGCGGCTGCCGCGCCTACCTTGCCGCCGCAGGCGGCATAGCGGTGCCAGCGGCGCTCGGCAGCCGCAGCACGCTCGCGCGCGCCGGGCTCGGCGGCTGCCGAGCGCGGCAGGCCCGTCCGCKCCGTTCGCAGCGGCGCGCTGGAGCGCGAGCGCACGAGCGCTGCCGCCGCACGCGACGCAACCGGCGGTGCGCGTCACACGCGGTGCGGAGCACGAGCGCTTCGACGCGGCGAGCCGGCTCACGCTGACGGCAGCACCGTACGTGCTGACGCCGCGCAGCGACCGCATGGGCGCCCGCCTGGCGGGGGCAACGCTGCGCTTGGCCGAGCCGGGCGCGGAGCTCGTCTCGGAGCCGGTGACGGCTGGCACGCTGCAGGTGCCGCCCGACGGATTGCCGATCCTGCTCATGGCGGACCGGCAGACGACCGGCGGCTATCCGCGCATCGCCCAGGTGGCCGCGGTCGATCTGCCTGTCGTCGCGCAAGTGCCGCCTGGCGGATTGCTGCACTTCGTCGAGATCGATCCGGAGGAAGCGGAGTGGCTGTACTTGGCTCAGCGTCTGGAGCTGGAGCGCCTGAAGGCAGGAATCCGGTAAAAATGAAAGGTTGATCAGGGAACGGAAGGCACGCTCTTGAATGTAAGTAACCGTTCCTCTTTAATTAATGTAACGTTGACGTTCGGTCACAGCCATCGCCTCTTATGGCATAGATTCGGAAAAAGCCTTGCAATGCCCGCCCCACCCGTCGCATCTCAATAATAAATGTCCTTCTGCCAAGCGCCGTCAATCGGGGCTTGCGGCAGAACGGGGAGCTTCAACTCCTGCGCAGCGATACGGAGGTATTTGGTATTATACCGGATCTCCAGCTTCGTCTTCGTGGGCACGACTTGGCCCAAGTAAGTGGAGGGGTCAAAATTGTTCAACAGCTTCATGTCATGCTGGTACAGAGCCGCATCCCATCGAATGTTCGAGATGGAGCGACGGATCACTTCCGTTGGAAATCCGGTTTCCTTGGCAAATACCTGCACAGCCCGATTTGGTTGCTCCCGGATCAGCCGGCTGGCGAGCAGATGCGCTTTTAAGTAGGCGACGGTCAGATCCTCATGGGCGAGTGCCCAACGTTCGTCGGCGGCCACGCCGGTCATGAAGCCTAGCCCCAACTCCTGATCGAAAACCGAATTTCCGATTCCCTGATGCAGGACAAGACTAAGAAACGGCTCCCACATGATCGATGCGCTCAGCCTGCCTTGGCGCAAGCTTTCCAAGCTGTCCTCGATGGAGCGGTGTACGATGTTCAGCTCAGGCAAGCTGTGCGACTCCAGCATCTTTCTTAATCGGTACTCCGCATTGGTACGGAATGTAGTCGCAATAGGCAGAGTGGCCAGCTCGGCAATATGGTGCAGCTTCAAGTCGGACGGAACGACCAGTCTGAACCCATTGCCGTCCGCCGACTTCCCTCCCGCAGCAAGCAGAACCGGACGGAAGTCGGGCAGTAGCATGCTCATCATATGGCTGACTGACAGGGCATAATCCCCAAAGGTAGCCATCTGAATATGGCCAGCGACCATCCCTTTAACCAACTCCATACCATTCTTCGCTTGGTGCCACTTGATTTCGATCCGGTCCTTGGGACGGATGCGCTTGAGTTCATCTTCGAGCAATCCGAATGCCTTCACGATTAACGGACTCCACATATGCGTCGACACGGTTGTATATCCGATGGTAAAGGTCTCGACGGCGGTGGAGCTTGAGGTTGAGATTGAGGCTGAGGACATGTGCCGCGATTGACCGAACGCCATGTACCAACGTATCACTTCATTTTTGTCAAAGTAAATTTCTTTGCCGATCTTCACGCTGGGCAGCTGCTTGTTCTTGCGCCAACGGTCAATCGTCGAGCGGCTGACATCCAGTTGATCCATGACTTCCCGGATATGAATTAAATTGAGTTGGTCTTTGAGCATGGGCGAGACCTCCGATCTGTAATAAAATGGGCATTTTCGTCAGTTTTGGTCATTGTTCATCTATCTTTAGCATTCGGTTGACAGAGTAAAGGGCACATGTTACTTTGAATTAATCCTAGTATAACGATATGAATACACGCATATCAATATCTTTTTGCAAAAGGAAGGGAGATGAACCGAATGTCGAACACGGTTAGCGCGGAATGGCTCCGAGAACGATTGAACCATCAAGAGATTGTGATTGCTGACTGTCGGTTTGTGCTCGGCCAACCATTAGCTGGAAAAGAGGCCTACGACACCGGCCATCTGCCGGGAGCTGTATACTTTGATCTCGAACGGGATTTATCCGACCCAATCGAGGAACACGGCGGAAGACATCCTCTGCCTGATGTCCATCAACTGGCGGCAAAGCTCGGAAATGCCGGGATCGACAAGAACCAAATCGTCGTCGCTTATGACGACCAGGGCGGTGCGATGGCATCTCGCCTGTGGTGGATTTTGAAGTATTACGGACATGACGGCGTTTATGTGCTGGATGGCGGATTTGCTCGATGGAAGAGTCTCGGTTACGAGGTTACGGCAGAGACTCCTGTTTCTATAGGACGCACATTTCACCCACATCTTCATGAAGGATGGCTGCTGAACGCGGAAGAGGTTAGGCAGAGGTTGGGCCAAGCGGATACGATACTCGTCGATTCGCGCGAAGAGAAAAGATACCTAGGTCTGGAGGAACCGATCGACAGGGTGGGCGGCCACATCCCTGGTGCGGTGAACTATGTTTGGAAAGGCGGTTTTACCGCGGATGGCCATTTAAAAACACCGGAGCAGTTGAAAGAAATATTCAAAGGGCTGGATACATCCAAGGAAATTGTCGTGTACTGCGGGTCGGGCGTTACCGCTTGTCCCAACATCCTTACCTTGACGGAAGCTGGGTTCCCTAACGTCAAACTATATGGCGGAAGCTGGAGCGACTGGATTTCTAACCCTTCTAACCCCATAGCGACAGGAGACGAAAAGAAACCGAAGTTCGTATAACCGTACATCGATTAAGAATACAGTGTGGCTCGAACCAAACACGTGCTCGTAACATTTTCCTGCACTCCACAAAGTACTTCAAGAGTTGTCCATGTGGGTAAACGGAAGCTGGAGCGACTGGATTACGTATCCAGACAATCCGATCGCCACAGGGCAAGGAATATCTGAATAATGAGCTGACCGGACAACCGGAGGCTAAGATTCTCACTTCGCGGATAAGCGGTGAAAGTCTTGGCCTCTTATTTTTTTAAGGGCAGGTGTTAAACGTGAATGTTAGAACAGGTCAAATGCATCTGACGGTGTCCGTGCAGGGTGCCGGCTATCATCCGGGGAGCTGGCGTCATCCCGAAGCCGAGCCGGGGAACTTACATGAGCTGGCCTATCACTACAAGCTGGCGCAAACCGCTGAGCGTGGAAAGTTCGATCTGCTAGTTCTGGACCATACTTCAATTGGCGAACATACCCGCGCAACAGGCCGGGAACCTGGGCTGCTCCTTGAACCGTTCACCTTACTTGGCACGCTGGCTTCGGTTACGAAGCGCATTGGACTTGGCGCTACGGTATCGACTTCCGTCAACGAGCCGTTCGCCGTCGCGCGGCAGTTGGCCGCGCTGGATCATCTCAGCGGTGGAAGGACAGCATGGCTGGCAAGCGAAGCAGACCACCTCGAGCCGAAGCGCCGTCTCGGCGGTCCATCCGAACTGTCCCGTTCGGAGCGGTTAGAGCGTCGGCAAGAGTTTGTCGAAGTAGCGGAGCGACTGTGGGACAGTTGGGAAGAGGGGGCAGTCATTATCGACAGGTCGCAGGGACGCTATATCGATGCTGACAAGGTGCATTTGATTCATCACACCGGGAAGCATTTCAAAGTGCGGGGCCCCTTAAGCATCCCTAGGCCCCCTCAGGGATATCCGGTTCGAATCGGCAAAAGCTCTACGCTGGACGATCGGAACGAGACGGATATCGATACAGCTGAGATCATATTCAGCTCGCGAGCGTCCATCGAGGCGGCAGTAGATTTCTATGCCAGCCTCCGGAACCGTAGCGTTTTGAAGGGACGTTCGCCAGATGGAGTGAAGGTGTTGACGACCTTGACACCGATTCTAGGGGCAACCGAAGTAGAAGCCCGGAACAAAGCCGCCGAGCTCCTGGAGCTAGTCGACCCGCAGGCAGGGCTCGCCTTATTGTCTGATCTATTGAATGTGGATTTGACCGGGTATCCACTCGACGGCCCACTTCCCGCTATTCCTGGCCTTAGTGAGGCCGTTAAGGAAGCGGGAATCGCAGGAATTACCCTGCGTGATCTCAGCCGCCGGACCTTGGAGCTAAATGGAACCCAAGTGTTCATAGGGACGCCGGAGCAGCTGGCCGACTGGATGGAAGCGTGGTATCGCGCTTACGGCAGCGACGGATTCCATCTTCTTCCTTCCGTGCTGCCGTGTGGACTAGATGCATTTGTCGAACAAGTTGTTCCCATCCTTCAGCGCAAAGGCCTTGTCCGTACCGAATACACAGGGACTACGCTACGAGACCATCTGGGACTCCCGATTCCAGCAGATGGGCGAATCTGGAAGGAGGGGTCACAATGAATAACGCCACAAAACAGCTGCATCTCGGTGTCTTTCTTTTAAATACCGGCCAGCATACAGGAGGGTGGCGGCATCCGGAAACCGAGGCCGATCGGCTGCTCGATCTTTCCTTCTACCAAGACTTTGCGAAGCTGTCGGAGAGAGGGAAGTTCGATACGATCCTGGTACTAGAGCAGATCGCCATCGGCGAACAGAACGGGAAAGTAGCGGAGGAACGGTCGATACCCACGCCGGATACACTTACCCTCTTGTCTGTAATGGCTTCTGTAACGGAGAAGATCGGCCTGACGGCTACGCTGTCTACAACGTACAACGATCCGTATCATGTTGCCGCAAGATTCGCAACCCTGGATCACTTGAGCGGAGGCCGGGCAGGCTGGAATATGGTGACGTCCCAGGATCCTCGCATCGCGTCCCAATACAGCAAGGAAGCCCATATGGACCACACCTTGCGGTATCATCGCGCGAATGAATTCGTCGAAGTCGCCATGAAGCTTTGGGACAGTTGGGAAGACAACGCTCTGCTCGCAAGGCGAAGCTCCGGTCAGTATATCGATCCGGACAAAGTGCACGATATCGATCATTCAGGCACCTATTTCTCGCTAAGCGGCTCCTCTTACATTCCCCGTCCGATTCAAGGACATCCCGTGCTTTTTCAGGCGGGGTCATCGGGAAGCGGCCTTCAGTTCGCGGCCCAGAAAGCCGAAGTCGTCTTCACCGCTCAAGACAACCTTCATTACGCCCAAGCCTACTATGCCAATCTGAAGGGGATGTTGAAGACATACGGACGCAGGCCGGAGCAGCTTCATATATTGCCCGGGCTCGCTCCCATTCTCGGATCTACGGAACGCGAGGCGAAACAGCGCGAGGAGATGTTCAATGAGCTGGTCTTGCCGGAGATCGCTGTGAAAACCTTGTCAGGCACAATCGATGTCGACTTGTCTTCGTATCCGCTGGACGGCCCGTTCCCGTACTGGGAAATCAATGCGGAAGCCAACAACAATAAGAAAAGCCGCCTGCAGCTGTTGAAGGATTTGGCGCAACGCGAGCACCTGACCGTTAGGCAAATGAGCAAGCACGTCGTAGCAGCAGGCGGTCATCATACGTTCGCGGGAACGCCGGAGCAGCTAGCGGATCTGATGGAACATTGGCTGGACCATGGAGCGTGTGACGGATTTAACATTATGCCCTCCCACTATCTTCGCGGCTTGGAGGAGTTTGTCGATCAAGTCGTGCCGATTTTGCAAAAAAGAGGCCGATATCGCACCGACTATGCCGGGAATACGCTGCGCGAGCATCTGGGGTTGGCCCGTCCGGCCAATCGCTGGTCGGGGTCAGCGCTCAGTAAGATGACATCCCTATAAAAATACAAGTTCAGGAGGAACAACAAAATGAAAACAGCTCGTCTTCACCTCATTGTTACCATGGTGCTTCTTACGATCCTAGCTGGATGCGGAAAAGCGGCCACCACTGCCTCGGGGAGTGGCTCAACCAATACGGCTGCGCCCAATACCGCATCGACCACCGCCAAACCGGCGCCTAAAGTCATGAAAGCGGCCTTAAACACCGTACCCGTGCCGTTGTTCAGTTTTCTCGATGAGAAGAATCAGCCGGCGGGCTTTATCATTGATTACTTGAAGGAGCTGGAGAAGAAGCTGCCGGAATATAAGTTCGAGTACGAGGCCGTCGACAACGAAGGCCAGTTGATAGGCACGGACTCCGGCAAGTATGCGTTCGCAGCCAACTTCTGGTTCAAAAATCCGGAGCGGGAGCAAAAATATTTGTACCCGCAGCAAGAGTTCGGTTATTCGATTACAGCTCTGGCCGTTAAGCCGGACCGGAACGATATCAAGACCTTGGATGACTTGGTAGGCAAGAAATTGGTGCCGATGACTCCGGTTTCCGGGTTCCGCTACATTCTGAAAGACTACAACCTCAAGCACCCGGGCAAGGAAATCAAGATCGAGGACGTGGAAAAAACGACACCCGTCGAAGATTTGAAGCTTGTCGAATCCGGCAAGTATGACGCCCATTTGCTCAATGTGAATCATTTTGAGGATGCCGTGAAGAAGTTGAACTTGAACTTGAAGGTTGGCGGAGTGATTTCGAAAGAACCGGTGTATTTGATCTTCAACAAAAATCAGAAGGAGCTTTCCCAGAAGATCGACTCGACTACAGTAGAGCTGATCAAGGACGGTACGCTGCCGAAACTTTCGGAGAAATGGTTCAAAGTGGATGTCTATAAGAGCCTGGAGTATGTGCAGCAGGGCTATAAATTCCGGAAAGACAACTAACGGCCATGAACGGCGCCGGAATCGAAACAACTCTGAAGCTGGTCCTGCGAATTGCCGAGAGATTGCCTGTTACATTGACGATTTTGAGCCTATCCCTTCTATTTGGTCTATTGTTGGGATTGGTCATCGCCCTTATTCGGATTCAAAAAAGAAAGATTCCTTACGCAATCGCCACGTTTTACTTATCTTTCATGCGGTGCACCCCGACCATCGTTCAGCTCTTCTTAATCTATTACGGGCTGCCGAAGTTGCTGATCTTGGTTGGGGTCGATGTGAACGACTGGGACAAAATCATTTTTGCCGTGATCACCTTCTCGCTGCACAGCGCGGCTTACTTCTCCGAAGTCATCCGATCCGCCTACTTGGCGGTAGGCAGCGGTCAGCAGGAGGCCGCATACAGCGTGGGAATGAGTTACGGTCAATCGCTCAAACGGATCATTCTACCCCAGGCTTTCGGCATCGCGATCCCTAATCTGGGCAACAATGTCCTCATTTTGTTGAAGGAAACGTCATTAGCCTTCTCAATCGGGATTACGGACATGATGGGTCAAGTGCAGATTATGCTGGGAAACAACTATGGCGCGAACATTTTTCAAGTGTATATCTTGGTTTCGCTGATTTATTGGGTACTGAGCATCGTCATTGAGAAGGGATTCGGTCGATTGGAGAAGATTACGAAAAAAGGCCATGTCGGCATTGCAAGATAAGGGATGAAGGGAGGAGAGCCGAATGGCTGATTTCAGCATAGCATTCGCGATTGAGAAATTCCCGGAGGTGCTGAAGGGCGTACCTTGGACACTGCTCGTGGCGGTCACCTCGATGCTTCTGGGTACGCTCCTAGGACTTATCATCGCCCTTTGCAGAATTTATAAAGTGCCGGTGTTGGATAAGCTGAGCGTGCTGTTCGTTTCCTTCATTCGGGGAACGCCCCTGTTGGTGCAGATCTATGTCGTGTTCTACGGTACTCCGCTCCTCATCGACATGCTGAACCGGGAATGGGGCTGGCATTTGCCGATTCAGGAAATGTCTCCTCTGGTCTTCGCCTTGCTCGCGTTTACGATCAACTCGGCGGCTTATCAGTCGGAGGTAATTCGCGGGGCGCTGAGCGCGACGGATTCCGGGCAGATGGAGGCGGGGCTTTCGGTCGGGATGACCACGTCGCAAGCCTTGTTCCGAATTATAGCTCCGCAGGCGTTTGTGGTTGCTCTCCCGAATTTGGGTAATATTTTTATCAATCTGATTAAAGGAACGTCGCTTGCCTTTGCAATCAAGGTTGTTGAGGTTATGGCCCATGCCAAAATTGTGGCAGGCGACGGCTATCGCTACTTGGAAATGTATTTTGACGCTTCTGTCGTCTACTGGGTCATTTGTTGGACCTGCGAGAGACTCTTCGCCTGGCTTGAGACCAGGTACAGCCGCCATGAAAGAAGGGTAATAGTGTGAATGGTGATTGGTGATTGGCAAGCGTGGCAAACTGATTCTACAACCGAGGTGGCACGGCATGATTACAATGACAAAGATAAAAAAATCGTTCGGCCGCAATCAAGTGCTGAAGGGCATCGATTTGACCGTGCGGAAAGGTGAGGTTGTCGCTATTCTTGGGCCTAGCGGTTCTGGTAAAACTACGCTGCTGCGCTGCTTGAACTACCTTGAAAAGCCGGACGAAGGCAGCATATCCATTGGGGATTTCTCCATCGACTGCAAGCGTGCGGGCAAGAAGGACATTCATCAGCTGCGACAGAAGTCGGCTATGGTGTTCCAGCAGTACAATCTGTTCAAGCATAAGACCGCGCTGGAGAATGTGATGGAAGGTCTCGTGGTCGTTAAGAAGGTTGCTAAGGAAGAGGCTAGGGAAAGGAGCGTCGGGCTGTTGAACAAGGTAGGGCTTGCGAACAAGCTTGACGCTTATCCGTCTCAATTATCCGGTGGCCAGCAGCAGCGGGTGGGCATCGCTCGGGCGCTGGCGCTGAATCCCGAAGTGATTTTGTTTGACGAGCCGACCTCTGCGCTGGACCCGGAGTTGGTGGGTGAGGTATTGTCGGTGATTCGTAAAATTGCCAAGGAAGGGATCACGATGATAATCGTTACCCATGAGATGGGGTTCGCACAGGATGTTGCAGGTCATGTCGTATTTATGGATGAAGGTGTAATCGTGGAGGAAGGCAAGCCGAACGAGCTGTTCGGTGATCCGAAAGAGGAGCGGACCAAGCAATTCCTCAAGCGGATTAGACCGGAGCTGAACTACTCCATCTAAAGCAGGGATGCTGGAAAAAGCCTCGTTATCGCGCCCCGTGCTCCGGCTGGTATCATAAACTCCAATATAGATCGTAAGGAGACCGCTTGTCCTCGATTGAATGGGTACCCATAGACTGAACACATTGAAACAAGGTGTTTAGGTTGTGGGTGCTTTTTGTATACTGGCGGGATGACAGGAGTAAGAAGTGATTTATCACAGAGAGCGGACCGCTGGGATTTAACGCAGGACGAAGGGATCGCCATGCAGGAAGCGAAGATTAAGCTCTTCGAGTATCATGTGACGTTCGTCATTGAGCGGCTGGGGACTCCGGTCTTGTCGTTCGCATCGGCCGACACATCGATCCGGCTGTTCCGCCCGAAGGACACTGATTCCGTCACTTTACTGCAGGCGGGCGACCGGGTGAGGTTGGCTGCGTTTGGAGTAGAAGAGAATGAGGGGTTATGGAGCTGGAATGGGAGTATAGTTGGTGCGTTGCTGTACATTTGGCGGAATCGGGTGGAAGTGTGTTTAATAGTAATTTGATTGGTTTAGTATGGCTTTTTATGGGGTAGTAACGGGGAACCAGCCTTGCATCTTTTCGGAATTAGAAGGTGCCACTTGGAATTCGAAAGAAGAACGAAAGAGGGTGTGGGAGGGGGTGGAGAAGCGGAGCGTCCGTCTTTGAAATGTTATTCCCACCGCTAATAAATACAATCATAGGAACAAAATTTCAACAAAGGTCGGAATCTCCTCCTATGCCCGCTCCACGCGCTAACTAAATGCAACCACCAAGGACCGTCCGGGAACCGGACGGTTTTTCTTACGTGGAGGTTGAGGTTCATGGTGCAACAGGCGGACTGTGCCGTGCTATAATATTTGTAATAGCTGAATCAGATAGGAGAATCTGGAATGTCGATCCCTTTATTGTTCGGGCCGTACGGAAGTGCGCAGCTTCCCATGCACGTGAAAGATTACGGAGTGAACGCTGTATGGTTTCACGGCTTTCATGAGCCTTCATTTGACGATTGTGCGACGCGTGACCTGGAAGCTTGCGTGGAGTTCAAGACGTTTCGCGCCGATTACCAGAAGCGTCCGGAGCTGATCCCGATTGGAGCAGACGGCAAGCCGATTCGTTATGGACGGTTGGTGCAGGGCATTTGCTTATCACGCAAAGACTACTTAATGGAAATCGAGGAGCAATTGCTCGCTGGTTTGAAGACGTATAAGCCCCGAGGGATTTGGCTCGATTATTTAACGTATGCCGGGTGGTTCGAGACGTCAGAGCCGGACCTGCAGGAAAGCTGCCTTTGCTCCGCATGTATCGAGAATTTTTGCCAGACAGCAGGCATAGATGCTGCAACTCCGGAAGACATATTGTCCAACTACTCCGAAGAGTGGAAGACGCACAAATGCAAGACAATAGCTGCCTACGCACGGCATTATGCCGATCTGATCAAGAGCAAGCTGCCTGACTGTGTGGTGGGGGCTTACATGTGCCCATGGACGCCTGAGCAATTCGAGGGGGCGCTGACCCGTATATTCGCGCAGGACTACTCCTTGCTGGCGGAATCGATCGATGTGTTCACCCCGCTAATCTATTGCGAGAAAAGTGGACAGAGTCCGCAATGGGGGCGGGAATGGCTGAATCGCTCGCCTGAATTTGTACCCGTCGACAGCAAAGTGCAGCTGATTCTGGACGCCTTGGATTTTCCGAATAGTCTACACCAAACTGCGACTCCAGGCGTTCCTTCATGGGGCATTCAATTGTTCGCCGGAGCTCCTCTGTTCCAGGATGCGGACAAGGCTCGCGCCTTTCATCATGCCGTTGAGGTCATCCGCAGCGTCTGCGCTGACAAGGGATGATTGGTAGCATCAAGGTTGGACATATCGAGGCTTAAGCCGAAAAAGGAAGCGGTTGTGCAAGAGATCTCTCACACAACTGCTTTTACTTCCACCTACCTATACGTCCAGCACGACCATCTGATGACACTCTAGTCGCGGCAATGTGTAGGCGGCTCGGCTTCCGTTCCAATCAAAGGCTAGCTCTTGCCCTTCAGGGGCCACATACACACGCTTCGGTGCAGAAGGAAGCTTCACACTCACCTCGATACCGAACAACGGCAAGATGTCTTCGATCACTTCGACACCATTCCCGCGTTTAACCGGTGAGGCGTAGAGCAGATGGTTCACATATCTACGCTCAGCCGGTTGCTCCATCAAGATCACGATCCCTTGCGCTGGCAGATTGGTACGAATGGTCTTGTCAGGCAGCAGCAGGTTGAGTGCATGGATGACGGTTTCTTTCAACGTTAGACTGCCTTTAACCGCATAGTCCTCGAAGACGTTCCAAGCGATGTAGATGCCATGGCGATGTTCGACCATTCCCGGTCCAACATTACGTGTATCATTCGGCGTATGCTGATGCGAGCTGAATGTGAACACATCGCGGTTGAAATACGGATTTTGTCGGATACCCAGCTCGGTGCCGCCTTCCGTTAACGCTACTTGCTGACCCTGCGAGTAGAAGATGAATGTACCGTTCCCGAGACTGGCCAGTGGGAAATGCGGCTGGAAGTAATCCGGCTTGTATGGGTTCTCTCCGATCCACTTCACACCCAGATCAATGGCGAACCCGCTGTTATCGGCACCGGCAGGGATGGACTCTTCTACATATAAGCCGGATTGCCCCGTTGCAAGCAGCTTGCCCCCATTCGCCAAGTAGCGGTTCAGCTTATCGGCCAATTCGGCGGTCAACGTAATCTGATCCGGCAAGATCAGTACCTTGTAGCGGTCGAAGTCACTCATCCAGTCGATCACATCGAACAGAAAGTTGCCTTCGAGTAGCATGCGTACAGCACCTGCGTCAGAATGTCCGACACGCGCGGTTTCTTGGTCGAGCGCGGATTTCAACGCTTCAACACCCAGTAGGCCAATATCCGCTACAGCAGTGACATCCGTGCACCACGGTTCCTTGCGCTCCACTTCTTCATAGGCCGCGCCGATCAGGCGGTAAGTCGTCTCGTCCATCAGACCGTTCGGATGCAACTGATCGCCGATGGAGCAGCGGGCGCCATTCGCGATGCTGAGGGCCGTCTCATACCGCAGCGCGTTCGGATGCTTGAAGCCGCCGAATTCACCCCAGGTGGTATGGAACTTACCGGTCATCCCAAGGAACGGCATTCCCAAGCCTTGTGCGTACCGCGCTGAGAGCGGGAAGTGATCGTAGCCCCAGCCGCCTGTAGGCAGAGATTCTAGCTCCAAGTGACTGTTCATAAACGCCAAATCACGTCTTCCGCTGCGAATATGGCCTGCGTTATGGAACACCGGCAAACCCGGCTTGATGCGGTCAATCGCTTCGCGAACGCGTTTCGTATAGTTAGCGTACGTGCGCTCCCACAGGTCGCGGGCTGCACTCTTATCGCGCGGATCGTGGCCTTCAGCCCGGAGAGCGGCTACGCATGTATGACAGTAACATTGCCGAACGTTCACGATGTCAAGGAAGATGCCGTCCGCGTCATACCGGCTCACCACTTCTTCAATCTGAGCGATCAGTATGTCCAGGTAAGGTGAATTCAGGCAAAATTCATGATAGCCGGGCTTCATGAAACTGTCGACCCAGCGGGTTCGATCGTTCTCATCACGAATGAGCCATTCCGGATGCCGGCGGGTTAGCTTCTCGTCCAGTCCAGCGGATATGTACACGGGCGTCTTGACGCCGATTTCGTGCGCCGCTTCAATCATCTCGCCCAGCAGATCGATCGTTAATCCAGGGTGAGTTTCGTTGGCTTCAGAGGGATGATACGCCCAGCCATGATGGCATTTGGAGAAGACCGTTATCGAATCGACGTGCCCCAGCTTAAGATTTGCTTGGAATTGCTGCTTGGAAAAATGTTGTCCGATCTGTGGAATCGCCTCAGAAGTATGAAAATCCAAATGAACTTGTCGAAATCGCATACAGAACAGCTCCTTTTTTCATTGTGGGGATGTATGGAGGGTACGAGTCTACCATATAACGGTTGAACGGTCTGTAATAGACAACCAACCGACTTTGAGTAGCACATTTTCGACTAAGGGGTCATCTATTTGTTGCGGGAACGTCTCGGAGGTTGTCCATACTGTTTCGTAAACGCCCGGGTAAAGGGGACCAGATCGAGATAGTCGACGGACAGCGCAATATCCGTTTCCGAGAACGATGTATGTTGCAGTAGCTGTATAGCCTTGTTCATGCGGACGTTCTGTAAATATTGCACAGGTGGAATGCCGATATGTTCGGTGAATGTCTTGGAGAAATGTGTTCGGTGAATGCCGACGTAACGGATATCCTCTCGGGGTAGCAGGTTTGGATGAAGTCCAGACTCTTGCGAAGCCAGGCATCGGGAGTAAGTGTGGTCGTCGCCGCATTCTGTGCTGGGAACAGCTTTACGAACATCCGGTACATGAGTCCGCTCCATTGAACAAGCTGCTTTTTGTCGAAGTCATTCGGGATCTGGGTCAATTGATGTAAGATCGATTCCATATCGAGGTCAAGCACTTTACGGCGATAAGTATTCTGGCGGGAAAAGCCGGCCATTGTCATCAATTCAGGCACTTGGCTTCCATTAAAGGCAACCCAGAACATTCTAAGCGGTGCTTCGCCAGGAGCAATTCGGTACGAATACAATTCGTCAGGGAACTTGCAGAACATATCTCCACGGCCCAGCACCACTTCATTATTCCCGTCATTGAATAGGACACGCCCTTCCCTTAAGAAATGTATAGTGTAATGTCCGGTATGGCGCAAGAAGGCAAACGGCGAAAGATCCAGACCCGTTCACACTCCAGTTGTCCCCACTCCTACATTGTCCAGAGTGGCCACTTACAAGCGGGAGAAAAGAGCGCTGTTTGGCAAAAAAATGGTAAAAGCTCAGCCGACTGCTTCGTTGGCTGAGCTTTTGTAGGTCCCCCAAAAGTGAAGATATCCTTTCGAAGCGAATTCCGAGTACTTTTGGGGGAGCCCCCAACAACTGTGAGTCCCCCAAAAGCGAGTTGCTTTCGAGCGTGTACGGCTTACTTTTTCGATGCTTTGAGAGTCTCTATATCTTTATCCGTTTCTTCTGTCGCTTTTCTCAGCAGTGTATTGACATCATCTTTTGATGTTCCTGTAATCATTTGGTTCATATTGCCAACCCACCTTACTTTTGCCTGAGTATCGTAGGTTGTCATCGCCATAGGCTCGGCCAGCTTCTCGGGAAGCCGCGCTTTAATATTTTTCCCTTTCAAATGCTCCACTTCTTGTCCGAAAGCATTGCGTACCGCTTGACTCTTAAGAACAGGTAAGTCTCCGCGCTTAGCCAGTTTCAACTGGAATTCTTCCGACGTTAGGTAAGCGATTGCTTCAAACGCATCGTCCTTATGCTTGCTCATCGTCGTGATGTCGAAATAGGTCGGATAAGGCTGCGAGCCGACGCCGGGAAGCTCGTTAAACTCCGGGAGCTTAACCATGTCCCAGTTTTTTATCGCGTCCGTTTTGTCGGGTATAAGAAGATGAGCCATCATCGCTACTGTCATATCTTTTCGGAAAGCGTCCACTTGCGCAAGTAAGACGCCTGTCTTGGAATCTACTTCATTGCCCGGAATTTTATAAAAACGGGCGAGATTATCTACTATTTTTTTCCAATTTGCATTGGTGTTGAACAAAGCCTTATCCGTTTTCGGATCGACATATCCTGCAGATAACTGGTTCGTCTGCGCGATATGATCGACCGAGGAGACGAATCCGCGATACTGCACGCCGCCTTCGAGCCTCGTCATCCTTTTGGCTAATTCATAGGTTTCGTCCCATGTCATTCCATCTTTCGGATAACTGACCCCGAATTTGTCGAACAAATCTTTATTATAGGACAGTACGCTTACTGCATTCGTAACCGGCAGTCCGTACATTCCGCCATTAGCGATTTTTTTCATGAGATCAACCGTTGAAGGCTCTAGTTTGCTTAAATCATAATTGTTCTTTTTGATCAGATCCGTCATATCGTACTGCAGGTTATTCGCTATCAGGTGCGCATGAATATGCCCGACTGACGAGAACAAAACGTCAATAGTCGTTCCGGTTGCAACCAAATCGGCCGTTTTCGCGCTCGGGATAAATTTTATATTCATGTGGGGGAATTTTGCTTTTATCGCGTCTCCATACTGTTCCATAAACATAGCTTCGGTCCAACCGCTTGAGGTTTGGTAGAAGACAAGATCGACCGGCTCTTTCGTTTTCACTTCCGGAGCTTTGCCGCTGTCACTTGTTCCGGCGGTCTTATTCCCCCCGGTGCTTGCGCCCGAGCATGCAGACGCTACAGCGGCGAGCAATCCGATTATTACGGCATTTTTGGCAAATTTAACCACTTTCGCTCCATAGCTGCTATTTTTTTCATTTTTTTTGCCGCGACTATCCGCATGTTCGATTTTAGTTCTGTTGTTAACCATTCTCGATGCCTCCCTTTTTAGTTGAGCGCATATGGAAGCGCTCTATCCATTATGCGATATTAGCCGTACAACCTGAGAATATCATAAATTCGGTATATGAAAGTTGCAATTTGTTATGGTAAAATGGTAATAAAATACGTCGAATGTTATCGGAGGAATTATGTTGATTTTCGAGCATTGCCCATTTCTGATTTACTCCCCGATTAAGCTCGATATGCTTTTTGACAATTCCCGGTATTTCAAGCGGCTAAATCATTTCCATCCCGGTATTGAAATGATTTTTGTACATGAAGGGTCAGGGCAGATCATACTGGAGCAGGGTATATATGAAGTGAAGCCTGGTACATTGATTTTCCTCAAGCCGTACCAATCGCATTATTTGCAAATGCAGATCAGTCCGGGAAAACCATATATCCGATCGTTGATGAAGTACGAGTACAGCTATTTCTCAGAACATTTGAAAGCGCTTCCGCAGCTGCAGCAATTTCACGACTACCTATGCAACGACGCATCGATCGCCCAAGTGCAGCATATTCCGGATTGGAAAAACTTCGAACAGTTTCTTCGAGACAATTACGAGCGGCTGAAGCGCTATCCTTTCCCTAGTCAGATGGAGGGCAATGCGCTGTTCCTCATAAACGTATTTCACTACTTGTATCCGATATGGAAAACGGGAATTGTATCGAAGCAGAAAAAACAGGACGCCGCACCGACTGTAGCGAAAATGATCCGGTGGATTAACGAAAATTATGAGCAGGATTTTCAGCTTGAAGCGTTAGCCCAGGCGGTGCATATATCTCCGAATTATGCGTCGTTTATATTTCGCCAAACGACCGGCAAGACGATTATGGAGTTTTTGACAGACCGGCGTATCAAGCAAGCGTGCATCCTGCTGAAAACGACGGCCGGATCGGTGCAGGAAATCGGCGAAAAATCGGGATGGCCGAACTTTAACTATTTTTGCAGAATATTCAAAAAACGAATGAGCATGACGCCGAAGCAATACCGTCATCATTAACTGATTTCGCATGCAGCTGCCTTTCGCGGGTCGTCGCTATATTCAGGTGCCGGGCGATTGGAGCGGCGCTTTGTCCGAAAGCGGACGTTCTTCGTCGTTCGGCTACGGAACGTACAGACTGCGTATCCTGGTCGATCAGCCCCTTGATCAGCCTTGTGGATTCTGGATTGAGGAAATTCAAGCCTCGTCGATTGTTGAAATCAACGGGTAAACTGCCAACGCATTCGGACAGCCAATTTCGATCAACCGCTGAATGGCGGAATCGTTAGAACGATCCACTTCGGCTCGCAGGCGGCCATCGACTCCGAGCGTTGGTACTCGATCGGGTTTCAGCTCGTTACCTTTGTCGTTCTGCTGCTGCATGGCTTGTACGCCATCATCCTGTACGCGTTCAGCACCCGGCAGAGGACGTTTCTCGTATTTCTTCTACTGTTTGTGGCCGTCGGCCTTTCGATTGTGTCCGATCATGATAAGCTGCTGTTGCTTTGGTTCCCCATTAATTACACATGGTCCTTGAAAATCAGGCTTCTCTCTTATATGTGGCTGTCTTTCTTCATGCTGCTTATGGGCAGAAGCTTTTCCGGAAGCACCAAACGCGGCAAGCTGTTTTATGGATATATAACCGTGCTTGGCCTTTATTCGGCATTTCTGCTTCTGGCGCCGGCGCACTATATTTATTATACGACTGAAGCTTTCCAAGGGACCACCAGAAAGATGTCTTGACCAAATCCTGGCCGGAAGAGGAAGCGTGGGCCTATCAGATTCGTAAGGCTACTGACGAAGGAGGCGCGCGGTTCACGCAAATGCACGGGCCTGGGATGGAGTGGTGGAAGCTATTCACCATTCGCTGAGAAGTAAGGTGTAATCGTGCTCTGGTTCCCCGCACTCAAATAGTACGCAGAGGCTGCTCTTAGTCCAGGTGGACTAAGAGCGGTCTTTCTGCACATCTATAATCATCTACAATAATTCGGTGGAACTTGGTACAATAGTAGACAAAGTGATCTTGGGTAGCACATTATCGACTAAGAGTGGAAATTGTTCAAATGTTTGAAAAGGAGGGGCACTCTTGCAGGTCTTAGAAATGAAGATTCCGCCGTTGCCCCAACTGTTAACAGTAGGGCATGCAGTGTGGAGACCCGGTGACCAGCATTTCAAACGTCGATTCGGGCTGTTCGATCTGCTTATCGTGGTTCGCGGTACACTTTATATGACAGAGGAAGGGCAGCCCTATGCGATCCAGCCTGGACAGCTTCTGATCTTGGAAGGCGGCTTGGAGCATTGGGGGCATCAGGGGTGCACGGACAATACGGAGGTATACTGGCTTCATCTGAAACAGGAAGCTGCATATCGCAATATTGCGCTGGAATCCGTCACCTGGTCGTCCATGTTGCCGCAAGGCACCGATCGAGACATCGTCCCGACAGAGCAGCATGTGTATTTACCCAAGTATGCGAATATCGATCTGGACGCAACCATTCCTCTATTGGAGGAGATGGTGGAGATTCATCGTACCTTATGCCGGGAGAACGCCATGCTGCTGCATGCGAAGCTCGCCGAGTTGCTTGTCCGGCTGCAAGAAGGGCTTCGGAATAAGCAGATGTCCCGTTCGATGAGGATGTGCGAGCAGTTGAAGCAGGTGCTGCATCAGCGGTTTCGAGAGCCGTTCGATGCTGAGGAGCTGGAGCGGTCGCTTCATTACAACTTCGATTACGCAGCTCGCTGCTTGAAGCGCCACACGGGCATGAGCCCGCTCAAGTATCAGCATTTTTTGCGAATTGAAGAGGCCAAGCGGCTGCTTCGTCATACTTCCTTGACTGTCGGCGAGATTGGCGCCCAAGTGGGGTATTCCGATGATAACTACTTCATTCGGATGTTTCGGACGAAGATGGGACTAAGTCCCGGGGCTTACCGACAAGCGGATGGAGAGCGGCATGGACTTGAAGTGCTGTGAGGCTGGACGGTACTTTACTACAAATTTCAAGCAAGTACAGTAGCAAAGCACGAAAGCAAATGATACAATAATGCAAGTACACAGACGGCTCATGGCCTCATAAGTGTAGGAGATTCAGCCTCAAGCTTTTACATAATAGAAATGAATATTAGGAGGAACACATTCATGTCACCACTCAATCCAACGATCGATCAACTGTCGATCAACACGATACGCACGCTTGCTATTGATGCGATCGAGAAAGCAAACTCCGGTCATCCCGGCATGGTCATGGGCGCAGCTCCAATGGCTTACGTGCTGTGGACGCAGCAAATGAACCACAATCCGTCGAATCCGAACTGGATCAACCGCGACCGCTTTGTGCTGTCTGCAGGACACGGTTCGATGCTGCTCTACAGTCTGCTGCACTTGTGCGGCTATGACGTTACGATCGACGATCTCAAGAGCTTCCGCCAATGGGGCAGCCGCACACCGGGTCATCCGGAGTTTGGCCACACGGCTGGTGTTGACGCAACAACGGGACCACTCGGACAAGGGATGGGTATGGCGGTTGGGATGGCGATGGCAGAGGCTCAATTGTCCGCGACATACAACCGTGACAAGTTCAATGTAATGGACCACTGCACATATGTAATTTGTGGTGACGGCGATATGATGGAAGGGGTTTCGTCGGAGGCCGTTTCCCTTGCGGGTCATTTGAAGCTCGGCAAATTGGTCGTGTTGTACGATTCCAACGATATCTCGCTCGATGGCGACTTGAACATGTCCTTCTCTGAAAATGTACAACAGCGCTTCGAAGCTTATGGCTGGCAAGTGCTTCGTGTCGAAGACCAGAACGATCTAGGCGCGATCGACCGTGCGCTGAGCGAAGCCAAAGCCGATACGACACGTCCTACGCTGATCGAAGTGAAGACGACGATTGGCTACGGCAGCCCTAACAAAGGCGGCAAGGGCGGACACGTAGGACCTCACGGTTCTCCGCTTGGCAAGGAAGAGACCAAATTAACGAAGCAGTTCTATGGTTGGCCGGAAGAGCCGGATTTCCTCGTGCCGGATGAAGTTCGTACCCAGTATGCGAAGGTGAAGGCTAATGGCGAGCAAGCAGAATCTGCTTGGAACGCTTTGTTCGCGGAGTATAGCCAAGCTTACCCAGAGCTGGCCAAGCAGTTCCAGGACGCTACAAGCGGCCGTCTTCCTGAAGGCTGGGATGCGGATCTGCCGAAGTATACGCCGGCGGACAAGCCGCTTGCTACCCGTGCGGCATCCGGCAATGCGCTGAATGCGATCGCAAAGCGAGTTCCTTATCTTGTCGGCGGCTCTGCCGACTTGGCGAGCTCGAACAATACGATGATCAAGGATGCTGGCAACTACAGCGCGGCGAACTATGGCGGCCGCAACTTCTGGTTCGGTGTCCGCGAATTCGCGATGGGCTGCGCCCTGAACGGCATGACGCTGCACGGCGGTTTGCGCCCATTCGGAGGTACATTCTTCGTGTTCTCCGACTACTTGCGCCCGGCTGTGCGGCTAGCTGCTCTGATGAAGCTGCCCGCGATCTTCGTGCTAACGCACGACTCCATTGGCGTCGGCGAAGACGGACCAACGCACGAGCCAATCGAACAGCTGCCTGCGCTGCGTGTGATCCCGGGCGTCACGGTACTGCGTCCGGCGGACGCCAACGAGACGTCGGCCGCGTGGCAGTATGCGCTGAGTCACAACGACACGCCGTTCGCACTCGTGCTGACGCGCCAGAACTTGCCAGTGCTGCCGGGAAGCGACGAGCTTGCGTTCGCGAACATCGGCCGCGGCGCTTACGTGCTTGCGGATGCCGAGAACGGCAAGCCACAAGCACAGATCCTGGCGACGGGCTCGGAGGTGCAACTCGCCGTTGCAGCCCAGAAACAGCTCGCGACGGAAGGCATCCAAGTCCGCGTCGTCAGCATGCCGAGCTGGGAGTTGTTCGAGAAGCAGCCGCAAGCGTACAAAGACTCCGTCATTCTGCCGGAGGTTAAGGCTCGCCTGGCGGTTGAGATGGCGTATCCACTCGGCTGGGAGCGCTATGTCGGCGACGGCGGCGCGATTCTCGGCATCAGCACGTTCGGTGCATCTGCGCCGGGGGACAAGATCATCGCCGAATACGGGTTCACCGTGGCGAACGTAGTAGCTAAAGTTAAAGCGCTGCTGTAGTAGCGCCTTTCAGGGCCGGCGGCCCGTATATGCGCCGGCCCTTCTTGCATTCATTCTTTGACTACTCATCTAATAAAGGAGCAACTAACCCATGTCCCAATTCGAGAATGTAACGGTTCTGCACAAATGTAACGTGTATTTCGAAGGAAAAGTAACAAGCCGCACATTGATCTTCCCTGACGGCACTAAGAAGACACTGGGCGTAATGCTGCCCGGTCAATTCCAGTTCAACACCGATACGAAGGAGATTATGGAATTCTACTCAGGCGAACTGCTGGTGCTGTTACCAGGTGAGACCGAATGGAAAGCGTTCGGCCCAGGCACACAGTTTGAAGTGGCGGCTAACACCACGTTCAAGTTGGATGTGAAGACGGTAACGGATTACTGCTGCTCGTTCGGTTAAGCTGCGGCTTTTTGCCGGGGACGCACGAAACCTTGGCGCTCTTCACACGCACCTAACTGAACGCCATGCACCAAAGCACCTGATCGGTGAACCGATCAGGTGCTTTTTCAACATATGCGCGCCTAGCCATGCTAGGCACAACTAGTCGGTGCGAGTCCGATCGAGGTAGGAGCCAAGTCGCCTCGTAGCAGACAGGCAACTGGTGGAGAGATCCTAAGGTTGAAGCCCTCTTTTTTACCATGAACAAGAACCACCTTTCCAGAAAAGTGGATAGGTGGTTTAAATGTGTTATTTAAGCAAGGGAACAGTAAACTTCAATTCTTCTATTGGTTCTCCACGGTAGTAAATTACAGAATTATCACGCCTTTCTTCAACAGCACGTTGCGGAATGATGACCAACTGTTTTGGAATTTCGTTAGGCGTTCGTAGAATCTCACTTGTAAAGTGGAGTATTTTCACTTGACTCTCTTTCTTTGTTTCCCCTGTAACATGGCCTTGTCCCATAATATTTCCTTTATCGTCTTCTACTACAATTTGGCTGATCGAAGAAGGATCGGTAAACGAGTAATTTTCGGGCACGGTAATTTCATAATCAATCGAGGTACTGAGTGGCGTCATCACCACTTTTGACACTGTTATCGTGATATCATTTACCTTGTTTGATACAACTGGTTCAAAAGTTCTGGTAGCCATTTCCGACAATTTACGGAATACCGGTAACTCAATAGTCCAATCACCCTGAATATTCTCTATTTTATCTACTTTAACAGTGAGATTAAATTCGTTTGGTAGAACCAACTTCTGCCCTCCCTCATAACCGTAATTACTTTGGAAATAAATTATCCCCCCATAACTACCATCCTTAAGGGCTTGAAATTCCCCACCTGAGTGAAAAGCGAGCTTTCTACCGTTAATAAAGAGTTGAACATCATTTGAATTTAAAACTGGTTTGTTAGCCAGATCCTCTGAAAAAGATTGAACCATATCGAACACAAGTTCACCTTGGTCAACATACAAATTTTCCATACTTAATGTAATACCTTCCTTCGATGCCGCTTTCCCCAGATAAGTGCTTACTCCTTTTTCTACTACTTGCTGAAAGTGACTATTCAATTGTAATAAATTAACCACATAAGCTAAGACTTGAGGGGATAATGAAATCGTGACAATAGTGAACAAGAGTAACAAGGATAAACACAATGCTGCAAAACGTTTGTTTTTTCGTCTATACACTGGTTCTCTCTCAAGCAACCGTGTTTCCAGAGTTAGTTGCTTCTGATTCACCATGTGTGCGCTACGTTTTAGTAGCTCATCCACTTTATTCATCTATACCATCTCCTTTAATCATTACCTTTAGTTGTTCCTTTGCCCTTCTGAGCCGAGTCTTAGCGGCCTCACTACTGATTTTTAAAACTGAGGAGATTTCCTGCAGGGTCATTTCCTGATAATAACGTAGAACAATAACTTCACGGTACTTAATGGAGAGTTTCATAACTTCCTCAAATACACCTGTTTCGTCCAAACCCGAATAATAGTCTGTATTGGAAGACGATACTGCAGTAATTTAATCATTATCCAAAAAAATGAATCTCCTCCAGAAAGATGATCGAATCATACTTTTGCAGCGGTTTATCGTGCACATCTTTAACCATTTTCGAATTGCAGTTCTTTCTTTTTCAGGATCAACTTTATGAAACGCTGTAATAAATATTTCCTGTATGCAATCCTGCGCTAACTGATAGTCATTCAAATAAGACATCGCCAGGTGAAGTAGTTCACTTTGATAATCCGAGATTAACCCTTCAATAAAACTTGATGTCACGTCCTCCTGTCGTGTTGTCCTCGGTTTTATTCTACTTTCATCAGCCAATATGTATTTGATCATGGTAACTCTCACCTCCCTAACTAATACGTTTCAGACGTAACGAGAAGGGTCATTTTTTTCAGCTTATAATGAATCCATAGCTCTGTCATTGGTTTGAAACCCTTACCATACACAGCATGTATGTCAACGAGATATGTTAAACAAATCTCCCGTTAGCGGAACGAGTTGCCGACCAGGCATTAGTTTATTCATATATCGTACCAGGCTAATCTGCCTGATAGATGAACGAGGCTGCCGATTGAGAAATGTAAAGTATATTCTGCCCGTTCAAGGAAACAGCAGCCGATTCGTGTGTCGGCTGCCGTTATGATTGAACTATCGTGCCCGTTAGCATCCGAAAGCTCGATATTGTTGCGAAAGTGCAGCATTTTAGCCGTAGTTCGAGCGAAATCGAGATATTGTCGATAAAATCCTGCACATTTGCAGCATTCCGGAATGAGTAGATGCCATTTGGAAAACGATACTCCTAAAACGAAAGAAGAACGAGAGAGGGCAGGCAGATGGAGTGGAGAAGCGTCAGCGTCCGCCTTTGAAAAAGGATTCCAACCTGGCCACTCTACAATCCAAGGAATCCGATTTCAACAGCGGTCGGAACCCATCTGCCTGCCCACCCGCGCGCTAACTGAACTCATCCGACGAAGGACCTGACCGATGCTCTTCCGGTCAGGTTTTTCTTAACATATGCGCGCCTAGCCAAGCTAGGCACAACTAGTCGGTGCGAGTCCGATCGAGGTAGGAGCCAAGTCGCCTCGTAGCAGACAGGCAACTGGTGGAGAGATCCTAAGGTTGAAGCCCTGTGACAAAGTACCTCCTGTGGAGGTGCGAGCAAATCAGCAGGCCGTAACACGAAGTGAATCCTGCCGCACCGTCAAAAAAGACCCGAAAGGGACAAGAGAGAGCCGAGCCCCGATATGTTGGGCGAAGGCCATGGAACGTGTGAAGCCCTTGGAAGTGCAACACGGAAGAACTCTCCGGTGTATGGGGATCGGCATGTTGAGAAAGTTGTGCCTGGAACTAGGTCATTGATCGTCTCCTTAAGGACACATGTGAAGTGAGCTTTCCTTCACCAAGAACAATACCGTGCCGTAAGGCTCCTTGCTGTTCATCGGGATCGGCACCTTTTGGTAATGATCCGCTTCTGGGTGGAATTCCCCATCTTGACATTTTCGGCCGCCCGCAGCTACGTGCTTTCGGATGAGATGAAATATGCCTCGAATATAGAGCAGCACTTCTTTGAGGAATTCGTTGGCTACCCGGTAGCGAAGCAAAGGCTTGATTTACATCGTATAGTACATCCAATCCAGGTTGGTCGATACTTCCGCTGCAAATCCGATTCAACTCGATCAGCCTCGTGTCGATCGATTCTTGGATTTTCCTGGATATGCCATTTGTCTCTTTTCTCAGAGCAGCGATACAGGACTTCATGGATATGAATGTATAATTTTGCCGATTTTAACCGATTTGAACAAAATAATGTCATAATATCGCACCTGTATCAATAAATAATTGATTATGTTCCGATATCGTCAATTATCTCTATTTATATAAGTTTTTCGAATTCCGATTATACGGCAGTATATGGGCGGATATGGGAGGAACTTTTTAGAAATGTCCGCTGAGCACCCCTTAGAGGAGGAGAGGGGGACTCATGGACGCTCAGCAAGGATTATGGAGGGTGAGCGGCACTGCGTATCGTGTTACCCTTATATGGGGCCCCAAAATAAATGAAAAAGGGAGTTATCGAATGAAGAAGTTGTTTTCGTACGCGCTATGTCTCCTTCTGGCGATTTCGCTGGTCGGCTGCGCAACCTCAAGCGCAGATAAGCAAACAGTGGCAAACGGTGAAAAGCCAACCAATCAGGAGAACACACTAGAGAAGGCTAAGCAGCAAGGATTCGTAACGGTAGGATTCGCTAATGAGAATCCGTATGCTTATGCCACGCCGGATGGGAAATTGACAGGGGAGGCCGTCGAAGTCGCCAGAGTAATCCTGAAGAACTTAGGGATTGGAGAGATGAACGGCGTCTTAACGGAGTTTGGTTCATTGATCCCGGGGCTGAAAGCCAAGCGCTTCGATATCATCACAGCGGGCATGTTCATCAATCCGCAGAGAAGCAAGGAAGTGGCATTCGCCAATCCGGAATACAGCATCGGCGAAGCGATTGCCGTAGAGAAGGGAAATCCGCAACAGTTACATAGCTACAAAGACATTGCAGACAACAAAGCTGTGAAGATTGCGGTTATGGTCGGCGCGATAGAGAATGAATATTTGACCAAAGTTGGCGTACCACAGGCGCAAATTGTAACGGTCCCCGACCAACCTTCCGCCGTGTCTGCTCTTCAAGCAGGGCGTGTGCAGGCGGTCACCATGACAGGACCCTCGCTTCAAGCCATGCTCGATTCGGCCAAAGATGACAAGCTTGAACGGGTCATGGACTTCAAGCAGCCGGAAATGAATGGAAAAAGCGTAAGAGGTTATGGGGCGGCTGCCTTCCGAATTGCAGACACAGCCTTCAGAGAAGCATTCAATGCCGAACTGGAAAAGCTGAAGAAATCCGGAGAACTGCTGAAAATATTGAAACCATTCGGCTTTACGGACCAGGAGCTTCCAGGTGACGTGACAGCTGAACAGTTGGCGCAAGGATAGCCCGATGATGTCCATCGCCTCTATTGTGGAATTTCTCCCTACTTTGCTGAGGGGAGCTTGGGTTACGCTCGAAATTACTTTACTCGCTATTATATTGTCCGCCATACTCTCGTTCGCGGTCGGGCTTATGCGTATTTCCAAGTATCGCACATTCCGTGCGCTGGCCGCCGTGTATGTGGAAGTGCTTAGAGGAACATCGCTGCTTGTGCAATTATTCTGGCTCTACTTCGCGCTGCCCATGCTGCTGAACATTCAAATCCCGGCGTTGGCTGCAGCCGTTCTGGCGCTCGGGTTGAACTATGGCGCATACGGCTCCGAGGTGGTGCGCAGTGCAATTCTATCCGTGCCCAAGGGGCAATACGAGGCGGCCACAGCTCTGAACATGAGCGGGTGGCTCCGCATGCGGCGCATCATTCTTCCCCAGGCGCTGCCGCTTATGCTCCCGGCCTTCGGCAATTTACAGATTGAATTGCTGAAGGGTACGTCGCTTGTGTATTTGATTACCCTGACGGATCTCACATACCAAGGCATGGTACTGCGCTCCTACGACAGCTCGAAGACAGCGGAGATATTCGCTATGATGCTCATTCTGTACTTTATCCTGTCTTATGCTTTGACCCTTATCCTTCGCTTCGTGGAGCGCAGGTCGGTTAGGGGGCGTGCATAAACGATGTGGGATTGGAATTATGCGTTGCATATATTGCCAGAGCTGCTTCGAGTGCTACCGATTACGATCGGCACTACTCTGCTGGGATTCGTAACGGCAGCCGCGCTCGGCTTGCCATTGGCCTTAGCACGGAGGTCTAAGTTCAAGCTGCTTGCCATTCCGGCTCATGCCTGGATGGAGTTTATCCGCAGCACGCCGCTGCTTGTGCAGTTGTTCGTGCTCTTCTATGCCCTGCCGCTCTACGGCATCACCATGTCGCCCTTACTGACAGGCATTGTTGGGCTGGGCGTGCATTACAGCACGTACTTGTCCGAGGTATACCGATCCGGTATTGATTCCGTGACACGCGGTCAGTGGGAGGCATCGAAGGCGCTTAACTTCAGTCGAAGGCATACGTGGACTAAGATTATTTTGCCGCAAGCTTTGCCTCCGGTCATACCAGTTATGGGCAATTACCTGATTACGATGTTCAAAGAAACACCGGTTTTGTCGGCAATAACGTTGGTAGAGCTGCTGCAAACGGCGAAGTCGATCGGCGCGGGGTCGTTTAAATATTTGGAAGCCTTCACGTTGGTCGGCCTTTTATTTCTGCTGCTTAGTTACCCTTCGTCTCTGATTGTCGGCAAGCTGGAGAGGAAGTTTCAACGAAAATAGGTAAGGGAGTTAGCCCAGATGGATGAAATGAAACCCATTGTGAAATATCGGCAAGTGAGTAAGTCGTACGGATCCGTTCAGGTGCTGAAAGACATTGATCTGGATATTTATCCGGGGGAAAAGGTAGCCGTCATTGGTCCGAGCGGCTCCGGCAAGACGACACTCGCCCGCATGCTGATGACACTGGAGAGTCCCACAACGGGTACGATTGAAGTGGACGGCCAGCTCCTCTGGCATCAGGAAGCGAAAGGGAAGCTCGTTCCGGCGGACGAGAAGCATTTGAAGCAAGCGCGGAGTCGGATCGGTATGGTGTTCCAGCATTTCAATCTGTTCCCGCACATGAACATTCTAAGGAATGTCGCCGAGGCCCCGATCCACGTATTGGGTATGAATCGGGCCGATGCGGAACAACTTGCCGTCGAGATGCTCCGCAAAGTAGGCTTATCGGATAAAGTGGATGAATACCCTTCACGGTTATCCGGCGGGCAGAAGCAGCGCGTCGCCATCGCCAGGGCGGTGGTCATGCACCCGAAGGTCATGCTGTTCGATGAGGCTACCTCTGCGCTGGACCCCGAGCTGGTCGGCGAGGTGTTGGCTGTCATCAAAGACCTTGCCTCGGAAGGGGAGATGGCGATGATGCTGATTACGCATGAAATGGATTTTGCCCACGATATCGCAGATCGGATCCTCTTCACTGACGGGGGATCGATAATCGAGCAGGGCACGCCGGAGCAACTATTCGAGAATCCGCAAAGTTCGCGGCTGCAAGCTTTTCTAAGCCGATTCCGACAAACGTGGTATATGGGGGGCATCCAGCAAGAAGCCTCGATTTCTGCAGAGTAGGGGGAACTTAATTGAACGCAACTACAGTAGAACAGGTTTTGATTCGTAAATCTCGACCCCAGGATGGCAAATTCATGTGGAAGCTGGTCGTGGATAGTGGAAAGCTGGATATGAATTCGGCATATTGCTACATCATGCTCTGTGAATATTTCGGAGATACCTGCTTCGTGGCCGAAGTGGACGGTGAGATAGTGGGCTTCGTCTCTGCCTTCTCTCGTCCGAATGATCCAGAGGTGCTGTTCGTCTGGCAAATTGCCGTATCGATTGCTTACAGGGGCAAGGGAATCGCGGATTCCCTTCTCCGTGAGTTGATAACGAGTCATTCCTGCCAAAGTGCCAGGTATATAGAAACGACGATTACCCCAGACAATCAACCGTCACAGCGATTATTCGCCAAGTTGTCGAAGAGATTGCAAGCCGAGAAGGCTGTGTTGGAGGGCTTCGCTCCGCATCTATTCCCGGATAAGGAGCATGCGCCTGAAGCATTAATCCGAATTGGCCCGCTGCCGATCCGCTAGTCCATTAACAGGAGGGATACACGCAATGAAAGTATTAGATCCAGGAGCGCCGTCGATGCATGTGTTCGAATTGCTGGAGTCCGAGGTTCGAAGCTATTGCCGATCTTTTCCAACCATTTTCACAAAAGCAAAGGGCTATAAGCTGTGGGATGCAGCAGGCCGTGAGTATATCGATTTCTTCGCCGGGGCCGGTGCGCTGAACTATGGCCACAATAACCCGGCGATGAAGCAAAAGCTGCTGGAGTATGTACAGGAGGACGGCGTTACGCACAGTCTGGATATGGCGACCGAAGCGAAGGAACGGTTTCTGGAGCGGTTTCAGAACGTTATATTGCAGCCGAGAGGGCTGTCTTACAAGGTGCAGTTTCCGGGTCCGACAGGCACCAATTCAGTAGAAAGTGCATTGAAGCTTGTACGGAAGGTAACATGCCGTTCAACAGTGATGTGCTTCACCAATGCTTTTCACGGGATGACGTTAGGCGCCTTGTCCGTGACGGGCAATAAATTCAAACGCAGCGGAGCCGGAGTTCCGCTTCATCATTCCGTTTCTATGCCCTATGACGGCTACCTGGGTGCGGGCATGGATACGCTCGATTACGTGGAGAGCTATGTTCAAGATAGCGGAAGCGGCATATCGCTGCCTGCCGCGATGATCGTCGAGACGATCCAAGGCGAGGGCGGCATTAATGTGGCCAGCGTCCAATGGCTCCAGCGCTTGGAGAGGTTATGCCGGGCGAACGGGATTCTGTTGATTGTCGATGATGTGCAGATGGGATGCGGGAGAACTGGAACCTTCTTCAGCTTTGAGCATGCGGGGATTCAGCCGGATATCGTCTGTTTATCCAAATCGATTGGGGGCTATGGTCTGCCAATGGCGCTTACGCTCATTCGTCCGGAGTTGGATGTCTGGGAGCCGGGTGAGCACAATGGCACATTCAGAGGCAATAATCTGGCTTTTATTACCGCTGCCGAGGCGCTTCGCTACTGGGAATCCGAGCAGTTCTCCAAAGAGATAATAGGCAAGGGCAGCATTCTGAGTGAACGTTTGCGGGCTATGACGGCTGAATTTCCACAGCTGCAGGGCGATGTCCGAGGACGGGGATTGATGCAGGGGATTGCTTTTGCGCAGAAGGGATTGGCTGAGGCCATCTGTGGGCGAGCGTTCGCGAACGGGCTGATTATGGAAACGTCCGGAACCGACAGCGAGGTCGCCAAGATCATGCCTCCCCTTACGATAAGTGAGGATGGTCTTCGGCTAGGCTTGGATATTCTGCATCAAAGTATTAGGGAGATCACTCTAGCTTAAGCTAAACAAGGAGGCTTCTATGATCGTTAGAACACTTACAGAGATAATAGGCACCGACCACGATGTGCATGCCGCTACTTGGAGCAGCAGAAGATTGCTGCTTAAGCAGGATGGCGTGGGATTCTCGCTTCACGATACTTTGATTCATGCCGGCACGGAAACGGAGATTTGGTACAAAAATCACATTGAAGCGGTCTACTGTATAGAGGGCGAAGGCGAGATTGAAGTATTGGAGAGCGGGACCGTCTACCCGATTCATCCCGGCACGTTGTATGTGCTGAATGGTCATGAGAAGCATTTGCTGCGCGGCAAAAGTCAGATGCGTATGATTTGCGTCTTCAACCCTCCCTGTACGGGAAAAGAGGTTCACGACGCAGAAGGCACGTATCCGTTAGACTAAACGAGCATGGAGAGGAGAGTTTTTCCCAATGATGACATCCAAAGGGTATATTACGATGGTTACATCCAGCGAGCACGATGCTTATCCTTCGAGGATTTATGAAGAGCCTAGGCTGCTGGATCGGCAAGATCCCGTCGTGTATAACAGCCGACTCAATCATTCTGAAATCAGCCAGGAACAGCTGGAATTGTATGAGGCACAAGGGTACTTATTCCTGGACTCCTTCTTCGAAGAGGAGCAGGTGCAGTACTGGAAGCAGGAGCTGACTAGTCTTTGGGAGCACAGCAGAAGCGCGGATAAACCTGAGGTGGTCCGCGAACCGGGCAGCGAGGAGGTACGTTCGATCTTTGCGGTGCATCGCGATAATTACGTATTCGGACAGCTTGCTCAGCATGAACGGCTCCAGAGCATCGTTAAGCAGATACTAGGCAGTGAGGTATATGTGCATCAATCGCGGATTAACTTCAAGCAGGGCTTTACGGGCAAAGAGTTTTATTGGCACTCGGATTTCGAAACGTGGCATGTGGAGGATGGAATGCCTCGGATGAGGGCGTTAAGCTGCTCCATCGCGTTGGAAGACAACAATGCGAATAACGGACCGCTGATGGTTGTGCCGGGCTCGCATCGCAAGTTTGTTTCCTGCGTGGGAGAAGCCCCGGATGAGCATTATAAGTCATCGCTCCGACGTCAAGAATATGGCGTTCCGGATCAGGATAGCCTGAAAGTGCTCGTCGAGCAGGGCGGGATCGTTGCGCCGACGGGGAAAGCGGGCTCGATCCTCCTGTTCGACTGCAATACGATGCATGGCTCCAACAGCAACATCACGCCTTACCCGAGAAGCAACGTGTTTATCGTCTATAACAGCGTGGACAATAAGCTGGGCGCCCCGACATCGGGCAAACAGCCTAGGCCGGACTATATCGCGACGCGTTGAGGGAAGATGGATGTTGGATGATATATCGAACGGAAAGGCCCGCCACTCGGCGGGTCTTTGGGTTGCCTTGTTGTGGGTCTCTTTCTTTGCTAAACTGTCATGCAAAATAGTGGTAACGTATCGTCAACGGTCCCTACGGCGGACATTGCTGCGAATCCTTTTATGAATCGTATTCCCTTATTCTCGTACATCACTGCACTAGAGAGGAGCAATGCACATGATAAAGGTTACCGAAAAGCGAATCACTGTCTCCTTGGAGCCTCCGATCGAATCGCAATATATTCAGCTCATGAACGAATATTTTGCCGCCTCCGAGCGAAACGCCCGATCCTCCTCCATTCACGAAAAAAAGCAAATTATGGCCATAAAAGAAAACATGGCGATCTTGTGCAACAAGAATCCGCAAAAGCTGCAAGCCTTGAAGACCATCATAAAGGAGGTTGATCATGCCAGGGAGAAGCTGCTTGTTCTCTCTAAATCAAACGCGGTCGTGGCTGAATTAAATGAGGAGCTTGCTGCAGACGAGGAAATACGAGGGGTCCAGCTGATGACAACCGAACTGTCCATCCATGAGATCAACCAGAAGCTCGATCGGTTCAACAAAAGCTCGGGCTCCACGGTTCTGCTTGTGGCCGACTCGGTCAATACAGGACTAGACTTCACGGCAGCCAACCATATCGTGCATTATGATTATCCGGCCAGATACTCGGACATGCTTCAGCGCCACCTCCGGATCACGAAACAAACTTCGTACCATAGCCATGCAACCGTGTACTATCTCATAACGAAGGATAGGATCGACGAGTTTGACTACCAGGAATGCATAAATGAATATTCTACAACTTGAAGGATCAATAAAACACCAAAGAGTTAATGATTGGGCGAATGAAGGTCATGTTACCGAGAAAGTGGATGATACGAGGGTACAGACTCCGGCCTTGCGGAGATGTAACCCCTCTACCTACCCGCCCTACGAGCTAACTGAACTCATCCACCAAGGACCGTCCGGTCATCTACCATCTACCAGACGGTTTTCTGTGAGAACATATCGCGTAGGCATAATAGCGTAGCATGGTGATGGTGTACGTTCCGCTCAGTCCAGCAAGTCGTTGAATTTGAGCTTAATTTAGCTCATCGAGATCAGCCGAGCAGATCTGCTAGACTTCCTCTTCAGGTTCCTCTTCAGGCGCATGCTGAAGTTGGCTGTGGATGTATTCCTCCAGCTTGATACGGGTAGATGGTGGCAGTCCGGATAGCAGGCAGCCGTAGCGGAACATATCCTCCGCCGCGTAAATGCGGATAATCCGGCCGGTTATAGGCGGCAAGTCCGCTTCCTGAGGGAAATGGATGACTACGAACATATCTTGGGCAAGTGGGAACTTGCTAGCGATTTGCAACCCGCTATCAGAGAGATCGAACAGTGTTCCCTCGATATTTTGCCCCGAGAACGCACCTTCCTGCTCCCATTGATACACAGACAGAAGCAGCGGGATATCCATGGGCAGCCGGACGCTCTTGCGGCGTTCGATGAACGGTTTCTCCGCTTGCAGAATCGCTTCTGCCGGGGGAGCATCATTCTGCTTGATCGTCGTGCCCATCCACTCCTCATAGACCTGCACGATGGAGCACAAGTCCTGATCGCCGAGCCCTTTGCTGAGGCCCATCTCGAATACATTCTTGGCCATGCCGAGCATAGGCGTAGTAAGCTGTAATT
Source organism: Paenibacillus sp. P4_E11 (assembly GCF_056401635.1). NCBI lineage: Bacteria > Bacillati > Bacillota > Bacilli > Caryophanales > Paenibacillaceae > Paenibacillus > Paenibacillus sp. P4_E11. The sequence goes on from NZ_JBFUIX010000011.1 coordinate 54,465, forward strand.
GGTCGGTTAGTTGTGAAGCGATCCGCAAATCCTTGTGCATCAGCTGCATGGAGAATTGCACGTCGAAGTCGCGGCTTAGAATCTTAGGCCCTTTAGCCTGGGCTTGCCAGCTCGACGCAGCTCCTGCCAACACGATGTCCATGAATTTATCAAGGTGGATGTTCGCTTTGGCTGCAAGTGCCAATCCTTCGATAAACCCAATTGCGTTAATGCCGACGATGGTATTGTGCGCGAGCTTGGCATAAGACCCGGAACCGGACGCGCCCATATAAATAATTTTGTTGCCCATCGCCTCGAACACATCGTTCTGCTCGATCAGCACCTCCTCGTCGCCGCCGACCATAAACAAGAGGGTACCATCCACAGCAGCCGGCTTGCTGCCTGTCACAGGAGCGTCCAGAAACCGGACCCCATTCTCGGCCAACTCAGCGTAAAGGGTCTTGCTCGTATGAGGGGAGATCGTGCTGCAATCAATGACGGTCATGCCGGACCGGAGCCCCTCCAGTACGCCGTAGGTATCGTAAAATATTTGCCGAATCGCCGTATCATTGCTCAGCATGGTGATCAACACATCTGCGCTTCGAGCCGCGTCGGCAGGTGTTGCCGCCACAGAAGCACCGAGGCCGACCAAGTCTTCTGCCTTTTCTAATGTTCGGTTGTATACCGTTACGGAGTACCCCTTTTTCACCAAATTTGCGGCCATGTAAGTGCCCATAGTACCAAGTCCAATAAAGCCGATCTTCTTCATTCGGTCACCTCTAACCATTCTCGTGAAGCGTTTGAACTAGTTCAAATTGCTCTGTCAGTCACCATTGTAGCACTTCCAGTACTTAGAGTGAAGGATTAGGACTCTGCGACAATGGCCAACTGGCTTCGACGGTAGCTTTTTGAGTCCCGGGGTCCCCGCAAAGGGGCTTCGCCGTGGAATAAGCTTCGAAGGTCCCTCGTCACTTTGTGGGGTTAATTCACTTGTTTTGGTCCGGTAATTCAAGTATGCTAGGTTTAAAAAATTGGAAGGGGAATTTTTCTAGATGACACAGAACCAGAAATTACAATTTGACTATAGCAAGGCGCTGACTTTCGTTCAGCAGCATGAGATTGATTACTTCGCCGAGCCTGTAAGACTCGCGCATGAACAGTTACATAAAGGCACAGGAGCCGGGTCTGACTATCTAGGCTGGATTGACCTGCCTACTGCATATGATAAGGAAGAATTCGAAAGAATCAACCAAGCGGCGAAGCGCATTCAGTCCAACTCGGAAGCGTTGATCGTGATCGGGATCGGAGGTTCCTATCTGGGGGCGAGAGCAGCAGTTGAGATGTTGTCTCATTCTTTCTATAATATGCTTTCTCCTGAGAAAAGGACTACCCCGGCGGTATATTTTGTAGGCAACAACATCAGTTCTACATACGTGACACACCTGCTGCAATTGCTTGAGGGCAAAGATTTCTCCGTAAATGTGATTTCCAAATCAGGGACGACAACGGAGCCAGCGATCGCATTCCGGATATTCCGTGAGCTGCTGGAGAAGAAGTACGGCAAGGAAGGCGCACGTGAGCGAATTTATGCGACGACGGACCAAGCCAAGGGTGCTCTGAAGAAGCTGGCTGACGCCGAAGGGTATGAAACGTTCGTTATTCCGGACGATGTAGGTGGGCGGTATTCCGTGCTAACCGCAGTGGGACTGTTGCCTATCGCCACGGCCGGCATTGATATCGGGGCTATGATGAACGGGGCAGCCGCAGCGGCAGCCGCATATGCAGAGCCGGATCTAAGCCGCAACGAATGTTACCAGTACGCCGCTGTCCGCAACGCGCTGCTCCGCAAAGGCAAGGCGATTGAGATTCTCGTCAACTACGAGCCATCGCTGCATTATGTGTCGGAATGGTGGAAGCAATTGTACGGGGAGAGCGAAGGCAAGGATGGCAAGGGTCTATTCCCGGCAGCCGTGGATTTCTCCGCCGACCTGCATTCCATGGGGCAATTCGTGCAAGAAGGGTCCCGCAATCTATTCGAGACGATCATTCAAGTGGCGGAAGTATCCGAGCAGATCGAGATCGGAACCGATGCGGACAACCTGGACGGGCTGAATTTCCTGTCAGGCAGAACGATGGATTTTGTTAACAAAAAAGCGTTCCAAGGCACGATGCTGGCCCATACAGACGGCGGTGTACCGAACTTGATCGTGACCATTCCCGATATTTCAGCGTATTCGTTTGGATATATGGTGTACTTTTTCGAAAAAGCATGCGGGATCAGCGGCTACCTATTGGGCGTGAATCCGTTCGATCAACCGGGTGTAGAAGCGTATAAGAAGAACATGTTTGCCTTGCTGGGCAAACCGGGCTTCGAGAAGGAAAAGGCGGAGCTGGAAGCGCGTCTAGGCGAATAACGGATGTAAAGCTTGGGGAGAGGCGGTGCGTGTCTTTCGATGTTGGAACTGTATCGAACGGTTCGCCGCCACAACTCGGCGGAAATCGTCATTAAGAAATCGCGGTTTATCGGGCACGTCATGCCGGTACAATCGGAAGATGAAGCGATCGCATTCATCGAGCGGATCAAGAAAGAGCATTGGTCAGCTTCTCATAACTGTTCCGCTTATGTAATCGGCGAGAAGGATCAGTTCCAGAAGGCATCGGATGATGGGGAGCCAAGCGGGACGGCCGGTAAGCCCATTCTGGAAGTGATCAAGCATCAGCAGTTGAAAGATGTGGTCGTCGTGGTTACTCGCTACTTCGGCGGCATTATGTTAGGTGCTGGCGGCCTGATTCGGGCTTATACGGATGCGACTGTGGAGGGACTTGCCTCGGCAGAGCAAGTGTACCGGGCGCTGCACCAGGAGGTGCTTGTTGCGATCGATTACACTTGGCTCGGCAAGGTGGAGAACGAGCTGCGCAACCGGAACATGCTGATGGGCGATACGCAGTTCACGGACAAGGTGACACTTGTCTGCCTGCCGCTCTATGCAGAGCGGGAACGGTTCACCGCTTGGATGACCGACGTGACGCAGGGACAAGCGGACATTGTCTGGGAGGAGGCGCGCTATGTCGAGCATGAGCATGAACCAAACGCAGAGCACTGAGCGGCGGCCCTCGGGCTCAGCAGCGGCTCGCAATGTCGCGCTCGGCTGCACGAGCGACACTGACGCAGCCGAGCTCGGTGCCACGCCTAGCGGCATGAGCCACGCCGCAGCAGCGGCGCGCGTCCTCATCTTCACCGGCGGCACGCTCGGTGAGTGGGCGCTCGCCGAGGTGCAGCGCGGCGACACATTGATCGGCGCCGATCGCGGCGCACTGTTCCTCGTGCGCCACGGGCTCACGCCCGATCTGGCGCTCGGCGACTTCGATTCGGTCTCGGCAGAGGAACTCGCCGAGATACGTGCCGCCAGTCGCCGCTTCGAAGACTGCGATCCCGTCCTGAAGGACTGGACGGATACGGAGATGGCGTTCGTCCGCGCGCTCGAAGCGCAGCCGGATCCGCCGCAGGAGATCGTGCTGCTCGGCGCGCTCGGCAGCCGCTTCGACCACTCGCTCGCGAACGTGCATTTGCTGCGGCGAGGGCTCGAGCATGGCGTTCAGTGCCGTATCCTCGACGCACACAACGAGTTGCGTGTCGTGGATAACGCCACCCCCACAGTCATCCGGCGCGGCACTTTCGACAATGTGTCGCTACTCCCGCTGACGGCGGAAGTACACGGCATTACACTTAACGGCTTTCAATACCCGCTTACTGAAGCGACGTTGACCTTGGGTCAATCACTCGGCATTAGTAACGTTCTGCTGGAGCCGCTAGGGCATGTATCTGTTAAAGAAGGGTTGTTGCTCGTCATTCAGAGTCGGGATTGACAAACAGCCTTCATAGAGGTTAGCAAGAGACGTGTATTGGCACCCTCCTGATCGTTGCGAACGATCCATTGAGGGAGATGTCAATCGCGTCTTTTTTGTTTACAATTCCGCATGACTTGTACTTTTTCGCAGGACAGGTTCATATGGATAAATTAGTACAATCAATGAGGAGGAATGAACATGGTAAAACCGTTTGCGGGTTTGGTCGGTGTGGTGTTTCTGCTTCTGGGCCTGCTCGGCTTCTTCACGCACGAGTTGTTCGGCATGATTCACTTTGATATGTTGCACAACATCATCCATCTGGGAATCGGGGCAGCGGGCATTTGGGCGATGAGAACGGAGGATACGGCGGTCAAGTTCGCCAAGACTGTAGGGATTGTATACATAGTCCTTGGAATTCTAGGCATCGTGATGCCGAACATGCTGGGTCTGATGCATATGGAGAATGCCGAGAACGTGCTGCATCTGGTAGTGGGGGTCATTGGACTCTACTTGGGTTTCACCGCTCAAACGATTCAGACCGTCAAATTGAAATCCAAAATGAATTAATTCATGCCTACTCCTACCGCTTCTATCCGTAACAAATAACAGCCTCATCCCCTGCGATTGATTATCGAGGGAGGTGAGGCTGTTTGGTGTTTACATAAACGACTGAACCGCTGCTTCCAAGTTCATTTCTCCGGTCAAATGGCCCAAAACCCGCATATACTGTTGTATCCAGAACATCAGCGGGGGGGAAATCGAGATGACATACATCGTAAAGCCTGGCGACACGTTGTATACGATTGCTAATCAATATGGAGTCAGTGTTCAGGTGCTGCTTCAAGCGAACGGATTGACGGATCCGAACAGCATTTATGTGGGACAATCCATCTACATTCCAAGGCCGGTGCTGCCGTTCCCGGGTCCGATTCCACCGCCTTATCCAGGACCAGGGCCGGGACATGGGTTGGAGCAGCGGATTTCGCGATTGGAGCAACGGGCGAACATTCAACAGAATGAGATCAACCGGTTGAATCAGAAGGTGAATCGACTAGACAATGAAGTGGACCACCTGCGTGAGCGTGTACAACGTCTGGAGCAGCGGGTTGATCGTTTGCAGATTCAGCCTCGATAATGGGAAACTTGCTTCGAGACAACTTTCCAGTACGGCGCTTGAACTCAGGCTTACTTGCCGAACAATATCCAATTCCCTTTGACCTTTTTCAAGGCGAGCACGATGAGCCAAGGCACGGTGAATATGAGCAACATACCGCCCCAAGTCACAGCGTGGTAAGCCGAGCTGAGCGGGGAAGCCTGCACGTAGTCTTGCCAAATTATCTGTACCGCGGGATGGATGAAGTAGATGCCGAAGGAAGCGGCTCCCATCGAGGAGAGCACCTTAGCTAGCTTCGGCGCGGCCGTGAGCAGATGGCGGCCGATCCAGATGAAGCTGACCCCGATGCCGATCGCATAAGCGTTGAATAACACTTCGAACAAGTGTTGGCCGTAATAGACATTGAACTTGGCCAGAATGTTAAGTCCGGCGAAGGTTAATCCCAAAGCTGTTGTGACGGCTGTGATCCACCATATGTTCCGAGTCGCCCAAGCGATGAATTTGTCATAATGCATCCCGATAGAGCCGCCAATACAGAACAGCCCGATGAATGTAACGAATAGTGTAACCCGGTGATCGAACGGGTGGACGTATTGATAGAATATGTAGGCCCCGGCTTGAACCAGCAACCCGAATAGCCACAAGTAGTTGCGGAATGCTTTCCAATATTTCGCGATGGTAACGATCAGAGGGAACAAGGCATAAAATTGCAAAATAATGATCATAAAATAAAGGTGGTACCAGGTCTCGCCCCATTGCAGCTGTTTCAGGAACTTCAGTCCATCCAGCTCAATTCCCAATCCTGGCGTTATCGCAGGGTAGTACACATAATAAAATATCGACCAGATCAAGTAAGGAATCACGATATACTGCAGCCTTTTGCGGTAGAACGTCCATATATCTTTGACTTTCCACGTGTCCATATAACTGTAGAAGAGCACAAGTCCGCTGAGGAAAATAAACAGGAAAACGGCGTAGTAGCTCATGCGGTTAATAAGTTCGTACAAAATCTGCGTTCTGCTGGATGCCGGGAGGTCTACGGTTGCACTAGCGGTGCCATGTTGGATAAGAACGGCGGCAATCGCTCCGGCTCGTACGATGTCCAGCTCGAATAGTCTCGGTTTTCTCAATTCGTCTCTACCTCTCGCTTATTAGGGTTGCAACTAGTATACTTGAAAAAAAGCTTGCTGCCTACTTAACCACAAGAGGTAACTTTCCATTAGAAAGCTCGGTTTATGCTTACGAAGATAACTTTCCTACGGAAAGTTTGGGCTTATGCTTACGAAGATAACTTTCCTGCGGAAAGTTTGGGCTTATGCTTACGAAGATAACTTTCCTGCGGAAAGTTTGGAGGAGGTCACCCATGACAGAGTTGAAAACAAAAACGCAAATCGAAGCCATGCGAAAAGCAGGCATCATATTAGCTGCATGCCACCGGGAAATTCGCAAACGGATCAAACCAGGTGTCACAACAGCAGAAATCGATCATTTCGCCGAACGGTTCATGCTGGATCACGGAGCGACGCCGGAACAGAAAGGGTTCCACGGCTATCAGTACGCCACATGCGCATCCGTTAACGATGTGATCTGCCATGGATTCCCGGGTAATCAAGCTTTGCGGAACGGCGACATCGTCACCATCGATATGGTCGTCAACAAGGACGGCTGGATGGCTGATTCGGCATGGTCATATGAGGTAGGGACCGTATCGGAACAAGCGAGACAGCTGCTGGAAGTAACGAGAAAGAGTATGTACCTGGGCATCGCTCAAGCTGTGGTAGGCAATCGCTTGGGCGATGTAGGCCACGCCATCCAGTCGTATGCGGAGCAGAATGGCTTTGCTGTGGTGCGGGACTTCACCGGTCACGGAATCGGCTCGTCGATGCATGAGGAGCCGCAAGTGCTCCATTACGGGCAGCCTGGTAAGGGTGTACGGTTGAAAGCCGGTATGGTTATCACGATTGAACCGATGTTGACTACGGGGTCCTACATCTCTTACGTCGAGTCGGACGGTTGGACCGCCCGCACTTGGGATGGCAGCCTGTGTGCCCAGTATGAGCATACGGTCGCGATAACGGATGATGGTCCGATCATTCTGACCGATCAAGGGGATTGTTAGTAGTGGTGTAGGAGTCTGTCCTGAAAAAACAAATCCGTGAATAATTATTCATCTGGGGTTATTGCGGGAAAGGGATGGCACTCCACCGCTGTTGAAATTCAAATTGTTTTAAATTATGTTGTGGTGACAATTTGATTTCAAAGGCGGCCGTAAACTTTATGTGCCATTCCCTTACCCCTCCATAACCCTATGAATAAATATTCACGAAAATCAAATCGTCGGACAGACTCCTAAATAGGAGGGTATAAAAAAGATGGGGGAGGCCGCAAGCGGCCTCCCCTTCTTGTCCTCACGATGGAACTGCAATCCTTCGTGTTATTGGACAATCACCTTATCCATTTGTACCAAATTGCATCACTCCCTTCTGTGGGATACCTTTACTGTAACTTAGAATAGGATGAAAGGGTAGGGAACGTTTAATTGTAACAAAGCATTCCGCCGTCCGTGCTATAATAAACCATCACCATAACAATTAGGAGGCTGCTTATGTCTAGGAATGAACACCGTGCAGCCATTGCGTTCGATACAGAGCCAGTCATCCAAGTGCAAGGCCTGGCGAAGCGATACGGCGATTTCATGGCCGTGGATCACATTAACTTCGAAGTGTATCGTGGCGAAGTATTCGGCCTGCTCGGGCCCAACGGTGCCGGCAAGACGACAACGATGGAGATGATGGAAGGACTGCGCCGGCCTGACGAAGGGATGGCTCTTGTGGCAGGGTTCGATACACAGAAGCAACTGAAGCAGGTGAAGCAGATCATCGGCGTGCAGTTGCAGTCGACCTCCTTGTTCGATTTGCTTAAGGTGAAGGAAATCGTGCAAATGTACGCCAGTTTCTATCCCTCGTCGGTACCGATTGCACCGCTCTTAAAGGATATGATTCTGGAGGAGAAGCAGAATGCCCGGGTCAAGCACCTGTCTGGTGGTCAGAAGCAGCGGCTTGCGATCGCCTTGGCGCTCGTGAACGATCCGCAGGTTGTGTTTCTGGATGAGCCTACAACCGGGCTCGATCCCCAGGCTAGACGAACGCTGTGGGATATCGTACTCAGCCTGAAGGAGAAAGGTAAGACTGTTGTGCTGAGCACGCACTACATGGATGAAGCACATATACTGTGTGATCGGATCTGTCTTATGGACCGTGGCCAAGTCATTGCGCTTGATACACCGGAGCGGCTCGTACATAGCTTGCATTCTGAGAGCGCTGTGGAATTCCGGCTTCCGGAGCTGGAGGCAGCGTCAGTGCAAAAGCGTGAAGAGGTTCTGGCTTTACTTGGCAGCTTGAATGGAGTGAAGCAGGTTGAAGTGCAGAAGGACGTATATGTACTGTATACGGACATGCTGCAAACAACATTAACGGATTGGATTGTGCGTGCGAATGAACGCGGTCTACGATTTGCCGATTTGCGAACCCGTATGGCTACCCTGGAGGATGTATTCATCCATATGACCGGAAGGAGCTTGAGGGAACAATGAAAGCTTATATTCAATTAACGCTGGCGCAGCTTCGTCTATTCGGCCGCAACCGGCAGGTGCTGTTCTGGACTTTGCTGTTCCCGGTGTTCTTTATGGTCATGTTAGGCTCCTTCATGGGTAACGGCGGGGGCATTTCGCTCAATGGAATCGTCATTGACGAAGATCAGACGACAGCTTCCAGAGGACTTGTGGCAGCACTCGATGCGCAAGGCTCGCTCATAGATTTTACAATTGGTGTGAATCGGACAGACTCGCTTCAAGCCTTGAAGGCCGGCGATACGCAGATTGTTGCTATTATTCGAAAAGGTTATCAGGATGCAATTGCGATGCATGGGAAAGGTGGGGGAGAAGACGGATCAGCCATAACCGATGGTTCGGCCAAGGTGGAAGCCCACTACGACGAAACGAATATGACGACTTCCCAGCTCGCCTTGACAGTCTTGTCGCAAGAGGTTGATGTAGTGAGCAAGTCGCTCGCCAACTACACCCCGGTCGTTACAGTGGAAGCATTCGCAGTGGCCTCGTTACACTTGAAATATATGGATTTCCTCGTACCAGGTATTCTCGCCATGATGATCATGTCGAACAACCTGAATGGTGTCGCCGGGCAGATCGCCTCCTGGAGAGAACGAGGGATTCTGCGTCGGATGCAGAGCACGACACTACGATCCGGCACCTTCATTGCCGCGCAGATTACGGCTAGACTCGTCATGAACGGTATGCAAGCTTTCATCGTGTTGCTGGTAGGCTCCTTGTTCTTCGATACGCAAGTGAATGGGTCCTGGTTGCTCTTGTTCCTCTTCGTCGTACTAGGAACACTCACGTTCATGTCGATCGGCTTCATTATCGCCGGACTAGCCAGAACACCGGAAAGCGCAGGGCCGATCGCAGGCTTCATCTCCTTCCCGATGCTGTTCGTGGGTGGTGTGTTCTTCCCAATCAAGAACATGCCAGAGTTCCTCCAGCCGATTGTGAAGCTGCTGCCGATCTCGCATCTGACGACCGCACTGAGGCAGGTTATGAATGTGGGCGCAGGTCTAACAGAACTTTGGTTCGAGGTACTCCTGCTGAGCTGCTGGTTAATTGTTGCCTTCGTCATCTCTACAATTACATTCAAATGGGAATGAGATTAATCCGTATAGGTGAGCTCCCATTGGTTGTCGATCCATTTGAACACATACATCGTATTGGATAATTGTCCTGCATTATGATTGGCATCCAGGATCATTCGATTTACTCGAACGACCCGTTCATTTGTAGCTTTGTTCTCTTACCCGGTGAGGAATAACATCAGCATGATGATGGTAGTAATAGTTTTGTACAATCGAGTCCCTCCCTTGAAACGTACAGACTTTCTTTATTCCAATAAACATTTGTGATACAATAGGTATCAATTAACATTTATAGATACATATAGTATCATCGGAATAATGGAGGTCAATTATGATAAAAAGTAAAAATGATTACTTGTACTACCTGAAGGAAGATATGATTGCACACAATGTTGCAAAGTGGAGTTTAAAACATCGGTACACCCACCCTACCCTTTTCTTTCAGAGGCTCCTTCGGAAAACGGAGTATTACAAAAACTGCCGTTCTGACTTGTTTGGAAGAATGTATACGCTAGTTTTGAAGTACCGGCATGCGAATCACTCGATTAGATTGGGACTAACTATACCTCTGAACGTGTTTGGTCCTGGTCTAAGTATTCCACACCATGGAAGTATCGTTGTCAATAGCAATGTTACAGTCGGCAAAAATTGCCGTATTCATTCCGCAACTAACATTGGCGAAGGACATGGCAAATACCCGACTATTGGCGACAATGTATATATAGCCCCCGGTGCTAAAATTTTCGGAGGTATCAAGATAGGGAATAATGTTGCCATAGGAGCTAATGCGGTAGTTAAAAAGGACATACCTGACAATGTTACAGTCGGCGGCATTCCCTGTAGAATCATTTCAGAAAAAGGTTCGAATCATGCTAATAAAAGCAACCCACTTCCTTACATTAGTGTATAACTAATAAGGTCGTGGGTTGCTTTATTCTAAGTCATGCATCGAATTTTAAAAAGTTGGAAACAATTAGCATATACAAGTCGATCCTATAACATGTTCTATAAAAAGTTAATGTTGCCCTAATGTTCCGCTAACGTTCTGTTCATGTTCGTGCCTTACAATAAGTCTATGGAACGGAAGGAGTAGAACAGATGATACTATATCAAGTCGTCAAATGGATGGAAGAGCGGAAGCAGTTGAAGCTTATTATTGCCGAGTCCGGCGGAGACACGCAATTCCTGCAGGTCCGCAAGGAACAGGTGGAACAGCACATGCTGCTGCAAGCGAACAAATGGTTGGAGCAGGAACAGGAGCAGGAACAGGGGCCGTTTTTTGAGCCGTTTGTAGTTGAATACCCGTTCGCTTCGGAAGATTTAACGGTCTCCCTTGGGTAGTCCTTATGATGAATTCAGATTGGACAAACTCTCTATAGCAAGCCAGCCCGAGCCTCAACAAGATGAGGGTGGCTGGTTTTGTTTTGTGTTGCGCCGCAATTCCATGTAGAATGAAATTGCAAGCATTATTATGATTTTTATCAAAGAGGGATTGTAATTATGAACGTAGTTGTTTCCAGCTTAAATGCGAAATATATCCACACTTGCCTAGCGCTGCGATACTTGAAAGCTTTTTGTGGCGAAGAGTTCGATGTGGAGATGGCCGAATATACGATTAAAGACCCGGTAATGAACATTGTAGCCGATCTATTCGCCAAAAATCCCGATGTACTCGGCTTCTCTTGCTATATCTGGAATATTGAAGAGACGATACAAGTAGTCAAAATGCTGAAGAAGATCAGGCCGGAGCTAACCATCGTGTTGGGTGGACCAGAAGTCTCCTATGACACGAATTATTGGATGGAGCGGCTGCCAGAGGTTGATTTCATCGTAGTTGGGGAAGGGGAAGAGACGTTTCTCCACTTACTGCGCGAGATTAGCACGACGCGGAAGTTCCACCTCATATTCGGCATCGCTTACCGCAAGGGGCAGGAGATTATTATTAGTCCGGGACGCCCGAAGCTGGCGTTGGACGACATTCCGTCTCCGCATCGGTTCAAGGAGGATGAAGGAGCGCTCGGCAAACGAGTCGTTTATTTCGAAACGAGCCGGGGCTGCCCGTTCAGTTGTCAATTTTGCCTGTCCAGTATTGAAGTGGGTGTACGTTATTTCGACATGGAACGAACGAAGGCCGATCTGCTGCACCTGATTCAGTCCGGGGCGAAGCTGATCAAGTTTGTTGACCGCACGTTCAACATTAAGCGCGATTACGCCATGGAGATCTTCCAATTTCTGATCGACCATCATGGAGGCTCCTGCGTATTCCAGTTCGAGATCACAGCGGACATTATGCGGCCGGAAGTGTTGGACTTCCTGGCAGAGCAGGCCCCCCCAGGGATATTCCGTTTCGAGATCGGCGTACAATCCACCAATGATGCGACCAACGAACTTGTGATGCGCAAGCAAAACTTCACGAAGCTGACCCGGACGGTAGAGAAGATTAAGCAGAGTGGGAAGATCGACCAGCATTTGGACTTGATCGCAGGGCTTCCAGAGGAAGACTACAACTCTTTCCGTAAAACATTCAACGATGTATTCGCCTTGCAGCCGGAAGAACTTCAGCTAGGTTTTCTGAAAATGCTGCGGGGAACAGGACTACGTCGCGACGCTGAGAAATATGGATATGTATATATGGATCATTCTCCTTACGAAATATTAGGTAATCGCTTGCTGCCTTTCTCCGATATCGTTCGCATCAAGCGGGTGGAGGATGTTCTGGAGAAGTATTGGAATGCGCATCGCCTCGATCATACGGTGAGCTATTTAATCCGTGAGCATTTCGAGACGCCCTTCGATTTCTTCCAGCAATTCGGGGATTATTGGGACACCCAGGGCTGGCAACGAATCGGCCATCAGTTGGAAGATCTGTTCATAAGGTTGCAAGCTTTCCTGCAACAACGTGGAACTAGCGGGATGGAAGTGATTGAGGGGCTGATGAAGCTTGATTACTTCCTGAACCACAAGTACAAACCGCGCAAAACGTGGTGGACGTTCTCCATGGACAAGAGTGAGCAGATGGAATGGATGAGACGAATTGCTCTGCAGCCAGAGCTTGTTCTAGGTGAAGGGTTCTCCCAATTAGGCATGAATGAGAAGGAACTGCATAAGCATACTGCGATTGAGATCGTGCCGTTCGATCTGCAGCATTATCTGGTTACGGGTGAGGTGGCGGTTGGTCAGCGTTCATTAATTATCGCCTACTTCGTACCTGAAGCCAGCATCGGATCTCGAGTGTTCAGTTTGCCGATTCCCCGTTCTGTGATGCTACATGCCGACGCCTAATACCGGATAGAGATGAGGCAGAGCTGCAAAGTATGAATGACCCAGATTTATAAGAGGGTGAAAAGCCTCCATGAAACCATTGTTTAAGCTGTTTCGAATCACTTCGTTTAAAGGACGGTTCAGGTTCTGGGTCGGAGCCATCATCATGATGATGAGTTTACTCATCTTACTTTCATTCTCTATTATGGTTCGCATGATCAAGGAACAAGAAACCTATAATACGCTGCAAGAAACGGTCACGCTGCAAAGGCAGTTCGTTGACAAGTGGAAGTGGGAACGGATGGCGGACATCCGTTACTTGGCAAGCATGTACAGCCGGACCGGGGTCGATCTGAATCGGCTAAAGCTGGAATTCGAGCAGTTCATCTATACGCACGGGGACTATGATGCACTTTCTTACATCGATAAGGCCGGTCACATGCAATGGAACAGCAGCGGCTTGCCTAGTGCAGTGGACGTATCGGATCTGGACTATTTCAAGGCGGTCCTGGATAAGAAAGATTTCGTCTCGGACATTCTAAGCAGCCGTGTATCGGGTCGGATTATCGTTGTATTTGCTTCGCCTATATTCGAATCAGACGGTGGAGTAATTGGTGCAATCATTGGATCGGTCGAGCTGAATACTCTGGATGAGATGATGAACCAATTCCAGCTGGGGGCGTCGGGGGAGTCTTACATCTTAAACCGGGACGGGTATCGAATTACGAAAACCGTTGCCGGCTCCGATGAGCCAAGACTTAGCCGCAGGTATGCAACAGCTGTCATGGATCGTGCTCTCTTGAACCGCACAGAAACATCGGCTTATCAGAAACCTGACGGCACGGAAGTATTCGGTGCTTTCGCTTGGACCCTTGACCGCAATTGGGTCATTGTCGCTGAAGTTGCGAGCGCCGAGGTGTTCCGTCCCTACTACACCCTGATTAAGGTCATGATCGTCATTACGATGGCGATTCTGCTCATCAGCTATATATTCGCCATCTCGCTAACACGCCGAATGGAAACGGTCATTCACGAACTGCTGCATGGGACGAATCTCATTCGGGAAGGCCAGTATGGGTACCAGATCGATCGACAAGTGATCAATTCCTCGCCAACGGAGCTGAAGGAGCTGTCGGATAATTTCAACGTGATGTCCGAGAAATTGCAGTCCACCGTATTACTGTTGGAAGAATCGGCCGTTATTGATCATCTGACGGAAGTGTACAATCGACGGTTCCTGATGAATGAAGGGAACAAGATGATGATGGCCGCACTACGCGCTGGAAGTCCGTGCTGCGTTCTGCTCATTGACGCCGATTACTTCAAGTCAGTCAACGACCGACATGGGCATTTGGTCGGCGATCGTGTGCTGAATCATATCGCGGAAGTGCTTGTCGGCTGCGTCCGAGCTTCAGACGTTGTTGCGCGCTATGGCGGGGAAGAATTCGTCGTATTGGCGACGAATTGCGATTTGCAGCAAAGTCAGGAACTGGCGGAACGTATCCGCACATGGATCGAGAACTCCCCCTACCGGGAAGAGTCGATCTCGATCCGGTTGAGCGTCAGTATCGGGGTGACGCAGAACAGCCCGATTCGTAAGTTCGGAACGAACGTTCTGGAGGATATGATCGAACGTGCGGACAAAGCGTTGTATGAGGCCAAGCATCGCGGCCGAAACCGTGTAGTCGCGGAGCCGGCTCCCTCGGAAGAAGATGTGCCCAAAGATCCGCAAGAAGGGGGGAGCAATAAATGAGCAAGCTGTTAACCGCTGTCGTTGCGGGGGCTACGGGTATGGTTGGAACGGAGCTTGTCCGATTGTTGCTGGCCGATCCGGATTATGGCCAAGTCGTTCTGCTGAACAGACGGGAAGCGGGTATTCCACCACACCCCAAGCTGCAGGAGTGTATCGTCTCGTTCGATCAGCTATCTGCTGCATTTGACGGTGCATCTGCTGACGTTCTGCGGAATGCGGTTGTGTTCTGCACACTTGGCACGACGATCAAGAAAGCGGGTTCCCAGGAAGCGTTCCGCCGAGTAGATTACGACTACCCGGTGGAGCTGGGACGTTTGGCGGAGGCTCATGGTGCCGCGCAGTTTCTGATCGTCACTGCGATGGGAGCCAACCGGACTTCCCGTATCTTCTATAATCGGGTGAAAGGTGAAGCGGAACACGCGCTGCGGGAGCTAGCGCTACCTGGCCTTCGTATCTTCCGGCCTTCGTTGCTGCTGGGCGAGCGGGCCGAAGTGCGGACCGGGGAGCAGATCGCCGCTGCTATGGCTCCACTTCTGTCAGCGGTTTTGCGGGGCTCGCTTCGCAAATACAAGCCTATCACGGCCCATGCCGTAGCCCAAGGGATGCTCGTCGCCGCCCGGGAGAAGACGGCCGATCCGATCGCGTACGAATCCGATCGGATCGCCGAGCTTGCAAGTCGGTACGAGGGATGAGAGCAGCGACGGAGTTAGCCGAATAACTCGGCTAACTCCGCCTGAAGTCGCACCCCTATTGTGACTACCCGCCGAATGCATCGCGGAAACATCGGGACAGCTGTGCCGGCTCGACATTCCATAGCTCGGCGATCTCGGGGCATACGTTCTCGTCCCACCAGTCGGACAGAAGTTTACGATTACTGGAATGTTCCACGATATAGTGGAGATTGAGGACGACTTTCTTCAAGTACAGATCTTCAGCTTCGACGAGTTGTGCAGGCGGGATCCAGATCTTCATCCGTTTCACCGTGCGGTACAATTCGTTATTGCAAGTCCTTCTGATCTTGCGAAGGGTGGGCAATGGGGTTGAGTGTTTCTCGTTAGTTGGTTGCATGCCGATGTTCACTTCCTCTCCCAGCCATATTATGCAGCAAGGAGTCCGGAGGCTACTGGTCAGCGATGTTGTCTTAGTCGACGACGATGTATCCGATCATAGGGCCGTTATGATTCGCATCCGGGTGAGTCAGGCATATAATCCGATATGTGCCTTCCTTATCCGCGCGGAACGTAACGATCGTCTCCTTGCCCTGCTTCACTTCTCCCTTGATGTTCAGCCCTTCGATAATGAAGGGATGGCTGACACCGCTGACACCGCGAATATTCAGGTTGACCTTCTCCCCTTTGTTGACGACGATCGTCCCGGGGTCCCAGCGGTAGGCTTCAATCTCTTTGCCATCCGCCATCTTTGCCTCGAACTCTCCTGTCACGAGATGGAACGTCCGCTCCACGGTCACAGGATTCATAACCGTGCGGATTTGATCACGTTCGAAGTAGAGCCAAGCGGCCACAGCCAGAATAATGATGCCTAATAGGAGCAGCAGATGCTTTCTGTGAAATACGAAAATTTTGGTCAACGGAATACGCCTCCTTAGATATAGGACAAGGCAGAACAGCCTGTCTCTCTTCTTTATGTAACTAAGCTATGCGCGGGCTTGTCAGCACATGCCTGATGTTGAGGGTTGGGTGCGTGCATAGGGGACTTATGATAGAATGGAAGTGGACAATCGGCGCGAATGTGTGTTGGTGATGTCAATATAGAGGAAAGTAGGATCGGAATCGGATGATGGATGCGGTACACCACTTGATTGACAACGTGACGCAATGGATTACCCACTTGGGTCATTGGGGCATTATGCTCGGTCTTATGATTGAAATTATCCCAAGCGAGATTGTGTTGGCTTTCGGGGGATACTTGGTTTCCAAGGGAGATATTAACTTTTGGATGGCAGTCCTGTTCGGTACGATCGGCGGCACCATCGCGCAAATATTCGTGTACTGGATCGGCCGTTACGGCGGCAGACCTTTTCTGGAGCGATATGGCAAATACATATTTATTTCCAAGCATCATATCGATTTATCGGAGAAATGGTTCAATCGCTATGGAACCGGTGTTATCTTCACAGCAAGATTCATTCCGGTAGTCCGCCATGCGATTTCCATTCCGGCCGGGATCGTCCGAATGCCCTTACTCAAGTTCACCATCTTGACTACTCTTGCGGTCATACCTTGGTCGATCTTATTCGTCTACCTCGGGAAGACACTAGGAGACAATTGGAAGACGATTGACGAGACAGCCGCCCCGTATGTCAAAGGTCTGATGTGGGGTGCGATTATTGTCATTGTTCTGTTTATCGCCTATAAAGTGTGGAGCCGTGCCAAGAAGAAATCTTTTACGAGCGGCTACTCCGCAGCCGATAAGCACAACATGGAACGTGAATTGCAATCGCTTGGCAAGGAATATCGTGTTCTGAACGGGCGCGTAGTGCGCTCCGGCAGTGCCGAGCAAGAGATCGATCATGTCGTTGTAGGCCCGAACGGGATATTCCATATTGAGAACAAGTCTTGGGCTGGCGAGATTAGCTTGAACGGACAGTCAGAGGCCAAGGAAGATCCGACTGCGCAATCGTATCGATATGAGTTCGTACTCAAGGAATTGATGCGAGAACATCATATCCAGACGGATGTGGTTGGCGTAATCTGCTTCACGCATCCGGACGTGCGATTGGTTGGCGAGAGCCCGGCATTCGCCGCGCTGAAGCCGGACCAGGTCGCCTCCTACATTCGCGGTTACAAGGCCAAGCACCAATTGACTGATCAACAGGTGAGAGAGACGGCCGAACTGATCGAGAACACCAGCAAGCCGCATTCCCGATAGGAACAATAGAGATTGGTGATGCCGTTCGTATTTTGTTAAACTGGGAGTAAGACCATTCAATCTGGGGAGGGTATTCGATGAGTACAACGAATTTGGCTGACAAGCTGGGCAAGGGACTGGAGCCACAGCAATTTATCGATGGCATGACGAAGAACCAGGAGAAATTCGTAGCTTACTACAACGGCTTCGAGTGGGAGAATGAGGATGATCGTGAGTTCTTCCAATCGCTCAGTAACCGGGATGATCTTCGTTGTCTCATTCTAGCTGCGGACTGGTGCGGAGATGCGGTGCGCAATGTGCCGGTTGTATTCCAGGCGTTAACGGATTCAGGGATTCCGGTTGAAGTATTGATCAAGGAAGAGCATCAAGACGTCATGGATCAGTTCCTGACAGGCGGCGGACAAGCGATTCCGATCATTATTTTCGCCGATACCGGCGGATTCGTGCTCGGCCACTGGGGACCTCGTCCCAAGCATGTGCAGGCTGTGATGAACAACTTCAAGCAAGCGAATCCAGATCGGACTGCTCCGGACTATGAGGAGAAGATCAAAGTAGCCCGTACGGAAATGATGGCTCAATATGGGGAAGGCAATGGCTACCAGCATGTAATCGTGAAGGAGCTGCGTGACCTGTTGTCACAGTTCTAGTCCAACCCGCTATATCGAATCTAGTTGACGGATCGAATCCGTTATCTCAATAGAATGGATGACTTCGGAAATGTTGAAGATTGAGAAATTCGAGCTCGGCCCGATCGGGACGAACGCTTATTTGCTAAGTACGGAAGATGGAAGCCGCGGTGTTATTATTGATCCGGGCATGAACCCGAAGCCGTTGATCAAGCGGATTAATGGCATGGAGATCGAAGCGATCCTGCTCACGCATGCACACTTCGATCACATCGGCGGTGTGGATGAGATTCGCAAGCTGAAAGGTTGCCCTGTCTATCTGCATGACGCGGAAGCCGATTGGCTGACTGATGCGAAGAAGAACGGGTCCGCCCGTTGGCCAGAGCTCGGCGCCCTGATCGAGAGCGAGCCTGCCGAGTATGCGCTGGACGAAGGCATGACGCTTATGCTGCTAGGCGACGAGAAGCTGCAGGTGTTCCACACGCCAGGGCATTCCCCGGGCAGCGTCAGCTTCCTGTATGCGGGGAAGCATCTGTTCAGCGGTGACGTGCTGTTCAAGATGTCGGTCGGACGGACCGACCTGCCTGGGGGGAACGAGCGACAGCTGCTCGATTCGATCCATGGCACACTGTTTGACTTCGACGATGACGTTCAAGTGTACCCGGGCCACGGAGGCAAGACGACGATCGGCTTCGAGCGCGCGAACAATCCTTACGTTTGACGGTGTGGGTTGCATATCTGAGTAGCGGAGTATTAGTTGGAATTAGCGCCAGAGATGGCGCTTTTTCTTATAGAATCATAAAGTATAAACTTCGAGAGGTTGCATCCTGATTCGGCATAAAAAGTTACCGCTAAAGACGAACCCGCTTCACCGAGTTGCTCCGATAGGAGCTTTTTTTATCCAGAGGAAGGGGAATCTTATGATTCACATCAAAGAGCTTCATTCGGCCTGGACATCTTCAAAGCGCTGGGCTCGGCACAAAAAGTCAACTTGACGAACGGTGCAATTACGATGTATATTCGCAAGTTCGAAGAGAGCGGGCTTATCCATATCGTCAGCATCATCGGCAAGCACGGGCTGCAGAAGATGTGTCATCTCAATGAGGACAAGTTGATATACAGGTGAGGGTGCTTTATACGGATCAGGCCCTTCCTCCGACCCCATCAAGCTAGCCGAGACTTAGCCATTTGTTATTCGCCTGCTGCACAATGTATTCCATGTAACTCAGATCGGTCAATTCTCGATTGCAGTGGGCGCTGTCCAGACAAACGTAGTTTCCAATGGCTTTATAATAATCCGGTGAAGCTTGAGCTGGTGGTTTGCAGACAATGGATAAATACCCAATTGCTTCGGGAGAGCCGGGCGTGTTGCAGATGGAGCATACATTGTGCTTGTTCACAGAGGATAAGTTGCCCTCAATCCCGACAAATTGATTGTTACTCGAATACACGATCATGTACTTATTGGTCGCAATATCTCTCCACCCCAAGTACGTCAAGTTGGGGTTATTCGTCTCTTCCATGGAGGGGGCTTTCAATTTTTTGCTTTTCGGAAAAAGCTTCTTCAGATGCTGCTCCGTGATCGCGGGAAAGGCGATCGTATATAGAGATAACCGCTCTAGATATTGACTGAATTGTTCTTGATTGCTCAGACCTTCGTACGAGAGCAGCAGTTGCTTATGTGCATCAGACAGCCCGCCAATGCTCGATAGAATCGTAGTCTCCACACTGTACTTGAGCGCTTCGATGACGCGGTTGTCTGACGAGTGTTCAATGGCATATTGCAGTTTTTCGATCTGTTTCTTAATCAGGTTCATTTGATGATTGGCAATAAAAGGGTGTATGGAATCCATAGTCTTCTCTCCGTTATTGAATTGGTAGCTACCATTGTATCGAAAACCTTGCTGTAAGTCATGATACTATTCGATTATAGTATACCCTCCTGCTCGCGGGAGATCATCTTTACAGAAATGCGAATGGCACAGCAGTTGAGAGCAAAGATGATTGTGGATCCAGCTTCGAAAGTAGCAGACATCGACAAGCGCATTTAAACTAGACAGATGGGATCAGAGTCTTTCCCCAGCCTCACATCCCTAGTTCCCAGTCTGTAGTTCGCAAAGGGATTGGGGACTTTTCACTGGAGATGCTTGGTCAGAGCTTCGATGAAGGAAGCCGCCGCCAGTGACAGTGCGTGATCCGGCAGCGTGATGATGCCGATCGATCTGGGAGGTATGGGTTGTGGTATCGTTAACTTCACGAGCGTGCCGACCTCCAGGTCAGCGGCTGCGAAATCTTCGGTAACGAAGGAAACGCCCATACCTTTCCGAACGAACTCGAGGAGCAGATCGACGCTGCCGACTTCAATATCAGGCGTAACGGTGTGGCCGTATGTTTGCAGGATGGCATGGAAGAACGATCGTGTCCGGCTCTGCTCGGAAAGCAGAACGAAGGGAAGCTGGACCAGATCTGCCAGCGTTCCCTTACTGCTGCCGAAGCGTGCTGCGTACTCGGGTCCGGCGATGAAGCAGTCCTGAATCGGTCGGATCGCCTTTACTTGGACCTGCGGCCCAGCCGGCAGATGAACGATGCCGCAGTCGATGGCCCCCTCCTGCAGGCGGGAGGAGATGTCCTCGCTCTTGCCGTGCGACAGGCAGATGCGAATGCCGGGGTACTGGAGGCGGAACGTCTCTAGGAAGGGCAGCAAATAATGCTTGCACAAGGAGTCGCTTGCACCCAGACGGACGATTCCGGCGTGATACGTCTTCATCTCGGCAATGACGCGCTCGCCGGCTTGTAACAAACGATAAGACTGCTGCACATAATCGAACAACGCTGCGCCTTCCCCAGTCAGCTCGACTCCCTTGGCTTTGCGTACGAGCAAGCGTACTCCTAGCTGTTCCTCCAACTGCTTGATCGCGTAACTCGCACTTGGTTGTGTCATATAGAGCTGCTGGGCAGCTTTCGTGATGCTGCCTGTCGAGGCCGCATGATAGAACACCTTGTAATAATCCATCGCACTCATGATATACAACCTCTCTATGGGTAACATGCAATTTATCAATTATTTCTATATCTGTTCCTTCTCTATAATAGAAAATAAGCACACAACGTGCAACATTCTACTATGGAGAGGTGTTCCCAGATGTCCCACACAGAGCCGGATCACGATGCTCGTTCGCCATGGGCGAGTCCAATTACAGAGGCAGAGGTGGTGATTCATCCACCGCTGCATCCACCCGACGGAGCTGCCGTCACCGTTCCCGGCAGCAAGAGCTTCACCAACCGCGCGCTCATCCTCGCGGCTATGGCGCACGGCAAGTCGTCGCTACGCAATCTGCTGCGCAGCGACGACGCCTACTGGTGCCTGGACGCGCTCGCCAAGCTCGGCGTCGGTGTCACTATCGACACCGCGGCCGAGGACAGCGCGGTGGAGATCCAAGGCACTGGCGGGCAGTGGCCCATCGCCAGTGGCAGCTTGTACATGGGCGCGGCGGGCACCGTCGCCCGCTTCTTGCCGGGCGCGCTCGCAGCTAGCGCGCAGGGCAGTTGGCGCCTCGCGGGCAGCGCGCGCCTGAGCGAGCGGCCGATCGCGCCGCTGGTCGACGCGCTGAACGCGCTCGGCGCGCGGATACGCTACTCGGGAGCCGAGGGCCGGCTGCCGCTTGCGCTGGAGGCGCAAGGGCTTGCGGGCGGGAGCGTGACCGTATCCGGGGCTGTGTCCAGCCAGTTCATTAGCTGCCTGCTGCTCGCTAGTCCGTATGCTCGCAGCATGACCGAGATTCGGGTTCACGACGGGATCGTCCAGCAGGCATACGTCAGGATGACCTTGGATCTGATGCAGCAATTCGGCGTTAGTGCTCAACATAATGACAGCCTGGATCATTTCATCGTACATCCGCAAGCGTACACGGGACAGGATATCGCACTGGAAGCAGATGCTTCAACCAGCTGCTACTTTCTGGCCTATGCGGCGCTGACAGGCGGGTATATCCGCATCGCGAATCTGAGTCAGAACACACGCCAGCCGGATATAGGGATGCTGAACCTATTTCAGAGAATGGGGTGCAAGGTGGAGGTTGGGGACGAAATGGGCATCGAGCTGTGGGGGCCTGCGGACGGACGGTTGCAGGGTGGATTTACGGTAAGCATGCGAGAAATGTCCGACCAGACGCTGACGGTAGCTGCTCTTGCACCGTTCGCGGATGCGCCGATCACCATCACAGAGGTCGAGCACATTCGTGCGCACGAATGCGACCGCATCCAAGCGATGTGCGAAAGCTTGCGGAAACTCGGTATTCAAGTGGAGGAGCGGCAGGATGGGATGACGATTTATCCGGGTACGCCGCAGCCGTCCGTCCTGCACACTTACGACGACCACCGCATGGCGATGTCGCTAGCGCTGATCGGTGCACGAGTGGGCGGGATACGCCTGCAAGACCCGGGCTGCGTCTCGAAGACGTGCCCGACCTACTTCGACGAGATGCGGAAGCTGGGCTTGCGGGTAAGTTAAGTGGGGGAAGGGGACGGCTGTTGCAGCTTGCCTTGGCGGAACTGATCGATGCAAGCTTTGCAGACGCAGGCTTGACCTCGTTGTTCGGGTGGGACTAGATCTAGCAACGGCTTCGGAATCCGTTCGGGTTCCACCATGCACCAGCAAGACCCGCCGGATAGGACGGCGTTGATCTCGCATAGATTTTCGTTATTGCATATCGGACAGATGACTGCTTCTGGATTGATCATTCGTGCACCTGCTTTGCTGGATTATCGAACTCCATTATAACATAGGATTCGTTGGAAGCAGTCGTCGCAGACCATAACCTGTGAAGCTGCTTCTTCATTTTTCACACGAATTCATTTACAATAAATACCTGTTCTTGTATGATTAACGAATCATTCAGATGGAGGGACGTCTGTATGAGGAGACTAGTACAACTGGTGTGCATCGTGGTTGCTTTATCCGGATGTTCCCGACACACTGAACCTATGAATCGAAAATCTCATAAGCAACATACAGATGTTTTTTGGAGGGATTAATCAAACCCTATGACCCATACCTTATATCACTATTACGAGACACACATTGGACCATTCCGAAATCTCTCCAGCTTATCGACCGAGGAAGCACTGACCATTTCCGAACAAATTAAGCGAGAAGCGAGCACATTTGCAAGCAAGAGACCGCCCGACTACATCACAATCAGAAGAGACTTGGAACGAAAGGCTCGAGAGTTATTTATTGCAAAAGGTGGTAGACCTAGCAGCGCATACCCGCATTACATGACCCTTGACGCTTGTGATTGGCTAGAAACTTGGTATAGGAATCCAGGTAGACTATGTATTAGTTTGGAACAATTTCCGGACGATTCGATTAGCTTCACATACGGGGATCTATTCCCGACGATGCGATACGAGGATGGTAAGCCGTACCGCAAGCAAGTGTATACGAAGCATGAAATTAAGGATGTCATTGCACAATTCGGTATGCCTCAGGAATGGAATTGTCTTGGAGATCAAGGGCCAGAACGATATATTGAGGTGCAGATCTGGGATGAACAAGTAATCGAGAAGTTCAAATTGTGACATAGAATAAGAATTTCGAGGTGAGACCATGATATCCAGGCCCGACATTCCGTACAAAGCTCAACTCGTTGCAACCCAAGAATTATGGGAACCCCTCTGGCGGTTGAAAACAAGATTAACGGACGCGGAGTCCAGCCTGCTTCACTCTTCAGCACTTCGCAGACTTCAATACATCCATCATAGTGGATGCAGTTTCATTAATACGCAACACAATGCTACCCGGCTTCAGCATACGCTTGGCGTCTTTTCATTAGTCGCCTATTATTGTCCGGATTGGCTTGAATTAAGGGTTGCCGCCTTGTTACATGATATTGGTCATAGTCCCTTCAGCCATACACTGGAACAGCTCGCAGGAATCGATCACCATACTCAGACAGAACGGTTACTGCATGCTCCCGAGGTGAGTGGAATCTTGTTAAGGTATGGGTTTCGACCTACTGAGATACTAGACATCATCAATGGAAGTATAGCGAGTCCCTTGTGCAACAAGGCGAATATGTTGAATCTCGATCACTTGGATAGTTGGGTGCGAAGCGGTCATCTAACGGGCGTGCTCACCATTCCGACACAAGAGTTGTTAGCCAATCTAGTCGTTCAGGGATCCTGCATTTCCGCTGATCCAGATACGGCTGAGCTACTCTTGCAGTTGATTATTTCCGAGGCAATGTTTCATTGTTCATCCACTAATATTGGCCCCCATACGGTGTTGAAGAACCTGGTTGCCCGATTAATCGAGCATCAAGTACTTGCACCGGAGGAGTTGGTCCTGCAGACGGATAGTTGGCTGGAATCTCAGCTCATGAATTGTGAACGGACAGCAGGAGAGACGAAGCGATTATTTTACCGACCTCATGAAATAAGGGTTACACGGGATCATAGTGCGGCACCCGACACGGCCTATATAGCTGTTCAAAAGAAACTGTATTTGTCTACACCCGCGATCAGAGGAGATGAAGGGTTACTGAACACATTACCGTCCTTCCCATTACTTGATGAAATGACTTCCTTGTTGGGCACTTATTATGTATTCTGGGAATGTGGGGAATAACGCATCAAACGCTATAACGAGTGTGGAGGAGGCCACGAATCATTTCGCCGTGGATGCAGCCTTCACTACTCGTTTTTTCTTCGTTTCGACAGGGTGAACAGCAATGTTCTGACAGCAGGTCTTCTATTGCATAAATTTGTATTGTCACGTTGGAAAGAATATGGTAAGATTTCGTCTAGTGATAATGATTATCAATATTAACGAGAATGATTATCGTAATCAGACATCGTGGAGGAGTTTTTACCAATGAAGAAAGCTGTTGCGCTTCTGCTCTTACTTGCCATTATCGTCCTACCTGCATGCTCATCCAAGTCTAACGACAACCATGCATCAACTGCATCACCAACCCCTGCTGGAAGTACGAAACCTGCGGCGAGTGCCGACCCAAGCAAGGTATACAATCTCAGCAACGATGGCGTAGACCCTGCCGTATTCGCCGAGAAGTTGAAGCAGTTCCCTGAACAAGTACCTACGCATGTAGTAACGACGTCCGTCGCCTTGGCTGAGATGCTTCATCTCCTCGGGATCATGCCAGTAGGCGTGCCAACTTCGACGAACCCTCTGCCAGACGATTTGAAGGCAGTCAAACGGATCGGCTCTTCCATGCAGCCGGATCTCGAAATTGTATCGAGCCTCCAAACCGATCTACTGCTCGGTGCAGAATCATTGCGCAGCACACTGGACAAAAATTTGGAAGGCATCAAGCTGAACAAATCGTATTTACCTACCGACTCGTTTGAGGATCTGAAGCTCAGTATTAAGGTACTGGGTACATACTTCAAGAAGACGACTGAGATGAACGCGGTTCTTACGAAAATTTTGGACCAAGAAAATGCTCTAATCCAGAAGACCAAGGGGAAGAAGCCACCTACGGTTATGCTGATCATCGGTACTTCGGATTCCTTCATGGTTATGAATGACAAGTCCTATCTGGGCAGTCTCGTCAAGCGGACGGGCGCTGATAATATCGCAACATCCGTGTTGAAAGCGACCTCGACCTATTCGGCTATCAACATGGAGAGTGTTCTTACCGCCGACCCTGATATCATTCTAGTACTGGCTTCGGGCGACCATGGCGCGACTGTAGATAAGTTCAACAAGGAAGTTGAGAAGAATACCGCCTGGACCAAGCTGTCCGCGTATAAGAATAAGAAAATAACAGTCTTGGATTACAGTGTCTTCGGTGTTACTTCCATCAAGAACGTCGATCAAGCTTTGACGCAAGTATCCAGTTATATGTACCCATAAGCCGATGAGTGACCAGGTGATTAGCAAAACTCGGAACCGGACCCTCATTATTCTCACCTTCGTCCTTGTAGCGGTTGCTGCGGTTGTCGCAATGGGACTCGGCAGCGTGTCGATCTCGATTCCGGATATCTTGAAGACGATCGCAGGCTCACCCGCCAAGGCGTCGTACGATACGATCATCTGGGATATCCGCTTACCACGTGTACTGCTGGCCTTGATCATCGGCGCGAATATCGCCGTCTCTGGTGCTTT
This sequence comes from Paenibacillus sp. P4_E11, assembly GCF_056401635.1. NCBI lineage: Bacteria > Bacillati > Bacillota > Bacilli > Caryophanales > Paenibacillaceae > Paenibacillus > Paenibacillus sp. P4_E11. The sequence continues at coordinate 80,768 of NZ_JBFUIX010000011.1, forward strand.
ACTGCAGGCTGTTATGGGCAATCCGCTCGCCGATCCTGGGTTGACGGGTGTTACGAGCGGAGCTGCCGCCTGCGTGCTGGTCATTATGCTCGCCTTCCCGGAGCATACCCAGCTCATCCCGATGGCCGCCTTCATTGGCGGTCTGATCGCCGCCGGTATCGTATACTCCCTAGCTTGGCGACGTAACGGCATAGCGCCAGTCACGATCATCCTGTCCGGCGTGGCGGTGAATGCCTTGTGCGGCGGGGTCATCGGGTTCCTGACGATTATGTATAGCGATCGTTTACCGTCTGCCGTCCAATGGCTGAACGGCAGCCTAGCCGCGAAGGGTTATCATTCCCTGCTGATGGTGTACCCGTACGCAATCGTGGGCTGGATATTATCCATCTTCGCGATCCGCAAAGCGAATATCATTCGGCTCGGCGATCAGGTCGCATCGAACCTCGGTGAGAATACGAATCGCATCCGGATTATGTTATCCTTACTCGCTGTATTCTTGTCGGCCGTCTCTGTTGCAGCGATCGGGATGGTAGGGTTCGTCGGCCTCGTCATCCCCCACATGGCCCGGCTGCTGGTCGGCTCCGACTACAAGTACATGATGCCGATGAGTATGGCGCTGGGGGCGCTCGTCCTGTTGGTTGCTGATACAGGAGGCCGTACTTTGTTCGCGCCCCTGGATATCCCATCCGGCATTATTATGGCGGCAGTCGGCGCCCCTTATTTTCTGTATCTAATGCGGAGGAGGACGTTCTGATATGTTAACGGTGGAGTCGATCTCGATTCGGTATGAGCAGAAGAGCATCATTAACAACTTCTCGTTCTCTGTTAAACAAGGAGAGGTAGTGACGATCATTGGTCCGAACGGCTCTGGCAAGTCGACGCTGCTGAAGGCGATTTCCCGGACCCTTCCTTACCATGGTGGTAAGGTGAAGCTGGAAGGTGTGGATCTTAAGTCGCTCAGCGCCAAACAGGTCGCGCGAACCATGTGCATGCTCAGCCAGAAAAATCTGGCTCCTTCGGACATGACGGTCGTCGATCTCGTCTCGTATGGCCGATACCCGCACAAGAAATGGTATGAAAAGTTAAATCAGGACGACACGGACATCGTCCATTGGGCGATTGAGAAAACCCATCTGTCCGCCTACAAGGACCGGACGGTCGTTTCTCTATCCGGAGGCGAGTCCCAGCGTGCCTGGATCGCGATGGCGCTAGCTCAGCGCCCCAAGGTCTTGCTGCTAGACGAACCTACCACTTATCTGGACATCTCGCATCAACACGAAGTGCTAGAGCTGGTGCGCGAGTTGAATCGGGATATGGGCATGACAGTCGTTATGGTGCTCCACGATCTCAATCAAGCGTCCAGCTACAGTGACAGCATCGTAGTCGTGAAGGAAGGCGAGAAGGCGATGCATGGGGAGCCCGATCAGGTCATGACGGCTGATATGATTCGTCGGGTGTACCGGATGGATGCCGAGATTCAGTATGTCGCGACAGAGAAGAAACCTCGCATTCATCTGTTAAGTACAGTCAAATAAAGCTTCGATGTAGCTATTCATTCGACCCTATAATGGAGGAATTCACAATGATGAAAAAGCCGGTAGATGTAGAAAAGAACAAGGAAAACTACTTGAACTTCATAGCCAACCGCAAAAATCTGATCCTAAGCCTGATCGACGACGAAGGCAAGCCGTTCATCAGCTACGCTCCGTTCGTTAAGAAGGAAGGCAAGCTGTACATCTACATTAGTCAAATCGCGGACCACTACCGTTATATGGAGAGCAACGATTATGTGGATGTCCTGCTTATTGCAGACGAGTCCGAGACGAACAATAAATTTGCTACCGAACGGGTGCGCTGGAGTTGTACGTCCACGAATATCGGCAACGATGGGCATGACGACATCTTTGAGTTGTTCAACGAAATCCATGGCGCCAAGATGGTTGATCTGTTGCGCACGCTCGACTTCTCGCTGTTCGAGATGACTCCGCTGCAAGGCCGTTACGTTGTCGGCTTCGGCATGGCGTTCGATCTCGATCTGGAAGCGAACTTGTTCCAGCATGTAGTCGTAGACAAGAAGAAGGAAGCCGAGACCAAATCCTAAGGAGTGTGCAAGTTGATGACAACAACCGTATCTACCGTTATCCCAATTTGGCAAGCGTTGCAAGGGCGGTTCTATAAGACGGTGAAGGCATTGCCGGAACAAGACTTGAGCCTGCAGCAGGGTACATCTACGATCGGGTCTATGCTTTACCATAACGCGGAAGTGGAGTACATGTTCGCGGAATGGTTTTTTGGCAAAAGCATGCCGGAGCACATCAAGCTTGCCCGAAGCCAGGAGAAGACGGCAGACAAGCCCTCGTACACGAATCTAGCTGAGCTGGTCGACTTGATCGGGGTCTCGAATGAGCATCTCATCGAAGCGATGAAGGAATTGCCCGAGGAAGCCTGGCATGTCCATGTCGAGTCCCCTGCCGGAGGATCGACTCCATTGGAAGCTGTGGGCCGACTGATGTATCATACAGGCATTCATGCTGGACAAATATCGCTTATTCAGAAGCAAGCGCGCGCTCAAGCTAGCGATGCTTAGGCGGCCGGAATCAGCAAATGTGAGCTAGAACAAGAGGACTGCCGAGATCGATTCGGCGGTCCTCTTTGAGTTATGTGAGCCGTTACTTACGGCGCCCGTATTGCTTGGCAAACGATAAGATCCGCCTGTACAAGGTTTTGTCCTTCAAGCCCTTGAGGGGATAAAACTGAGGACTTGTGTTCACTTCTAGAATCCACATGCGACCCCGGTTGTCCAAAGCTACGTCTAGTCCTAGCTCACGGAAGCCTTTGATGTGTCTGGTGAAATTGTTGCCAACGGCGACCCCCAACCGTTTCAATTGCCGTTCCTTGCGATGGATCTCCGATGGTTTGTAGCCGGCCCCCTTCATGGTAGGCGTGAAGAAGTCTACTCTCCCGCCTTGATTATAATTAGTGGCGACTTTGCCCGGCTTGCCGATCTTCGAGAAGACACCCGTACTGATCCAGCGACCTGCATTCGTCTTCTGCACCATGACCCTAATGTCGAAGGGGTTTCCGTTCGTTCGAGCCAATTGGACACCCTTCTGCAATACATAGGATCGTCTTTTGGCGTGAGCTTTCAGTTTGCGATAGAGCTTCTCCTTGGTTGCGTATCGCGTTTTGACGGTATGAAGCTGGCTTTGGTACCCGAATCGTTTGCGTTTAATTCGAATGACGTTCGACCCTCCGCTTCCGTTCGAAGGTTTGAAGAAAACCGTAGCATAACGGGTGAGCATCGAACTCAAGTTCTTTTTGGTAAAAAGCTTCGTATGAGGAACATGCTTGCGTAAGCTCGGCTGCTTCAACAGCCATTTCGTTTTGACCCACTTGCTTCTCATGTTACTGCTTCTATAAGACATGTTGCCTACTCCTCCCTTGTCGCAAACTCTTCCTCATAAGTTATGAGAAACGACAAGAGCTCGTCACAGCTAATGCCTAAGTCGGTATCGGCGGACAAGGCGTTAGGGCCTCCAGCTCGAAGAGAACAAAGAAATGCTGGCCCATGGATAACGGCTTAGCGGTGATAACAATATCGATCACACAGCATAAAAGGCTCCTGCGAATACAACCGCAGGAGCCTTCTGCAACGATTCAGCAAGTATAACTCCGCTGATTGTTCATCGTTTCGTCTCGGCAAACGCACGACGTAAAAGGACGCCGTCAGACGTTCATCCTTGTGCATGCAACATCGATTAGTCTAAACAGATGAAACTGCAACTCTGGATCGGGAGATGAGGGGAACATTAGTGTACTGACTCTATTTCTTTATTTTTTTGCCAGCTTCTCGATCTGATCCCGATGCAGACCGGTCAACTCAATTACTTCCGATAAAGAGAACCCCTTGGACAGAAGATTTTTAACAATTTCCGATTTCCCCAGTTCAATCCCTTGTTCAATTCCTTGCTCAATCCCTTGTTCAATTCCTTTTTCAATTCCTTTTTCAATTCCTTTCTCGATGCCCTCATCGTAACCCCAACGTTTCCAAGCTGGCATCAGCTCCATCAATTGTTCGCCTTCCCTCGGGTTTTCTTCGCGTAATTGTTTCATGATCGACTCATCCTCCTCTTGCACAGGTTCAAAATATAGATCTGCAAACGACATGATCAAAGCGATTCGTGCCTGGTCCAACCGTTTACTTAGTCGTAGAATCATTCTCAAGAAAGCAAGTCTAACTTGACGTCTCTCACTTCTATTGTACCCCATTTTACTGAGTAGCGCAGCGGCTACTGGATTATCCGAATCAATGAAGTTTCGCCACTCGTACGCTCTCAGTACTACTTTCAGGAAGTCAAAGGTAAGGATATTGTGCGTAGGCAGCGACATTACAAGTGATTTCGACTCCTGACCAGGGTCATCATAGGTGAAAATAGCAATAGGGATGATCACTTTATGTTCGTGGCGATGCCGTTCGAATAGTCGACTAAAATATATAAACATGCGCTCGGAGAAATTAGTATCCTTGTAGGATTGAGTCTCGGTTAGGATCAGAATGTACGCTTCTGAATCGGATAACCGAGTCTCTACTAATAGATCCAGTACGCGTGTCTGTTCTCCAACTACATCGACCAACATTTCCTGCATGAGCAAGCGGGTGTGCGAAGGATCAACCAGACTCGATACATCCGGAAAAAAGAGATCCAGAAACTCATGGAAAAACGTCTGTAGCAGCTTTTTGAAAGCTTCGTCATGCGGCTTATTTACTCTCATCGACACGGTCCTTCCATATATTATCTTGGATCTAGCTCGATTATACCAAACATATGTTCTTGTTTGTAGTGGTGTTGGGTAATGTTTTCTGAAATTATGTTCACGGTCTGGCTCTGCGGTCACAGACTCTTTATGATTCGAATGATACCTTTAGGGAGAAAGTCGGACTTCACTCGGTAAATGAGTCTACGACTCAAGTCGAGTACAAAAAACATCCCTGGGAACGAAGTTGATTTCATTCTTGCGCCTGTTAGTTAGATCACCTTGATCTTATACAGTTAGAGTATCAAATCAAGGAAGGATCTGACATATAATGCGCAATCAAATACTTGGAGGACCGAGTCCGAAAGTCAAATTATTTCAAGGCGAAAAATGGCTAATGTTGACAGGACTGCTGGGCTTACTGCTTGCAGGGATTTGTGAGGTATGGGTACTGCTGTATGGAGGAACGGTTTCCCCTGATGGTGACGTTTCGAAAGCGGTCTCCTTTAATGCAGCATTGGGAATATTTCTACTATCGACGGCGGCGATCAGTCCACTAGCAGTAATGAGAGCGAGGAGTAAGGCGTTCTTTCGATGGTCTTACATCGTCCTGGCTCTTTATTCTTATGCTGCGGAAACGGTGCAAAATTTTCGTGGTGTTAACCCGAGATTTGCGTATGACGGATCAGCTTTCGATGTCGGGGTCGGTTCAGGCTTCGCATTAGTTGCCTTGCTGTTGGTATTGTATTATTTGTTCTTCGCAATCCAGTATTTCCGTCGGAATACCAATAAGCTCCGACCAGAATTGGTGATGGGCATCCGCTACGCGATGATTGCCGTTCTGCTCTCGTTCGCAGCAGGAATCTGGATATCTGTCAACCAGAGTCGTTTCATTGGTCTTCATGGGAATATAATATGGCTGCACGGCCTTGGATTCCATGCGCTGCAAGTCATGCCATTGGTCGCTTGGTTCGCTGAACGCACATCACTTTCCAACCAGATGCGAAGCAGAGTGATCCATCTAACCGGCATAGCCTACTTACTCGGATTAGCTGCGATTGGATACCAGACTTTACTCGGGCAACCTATTCTGGAGTGGTCGACACTTCCACTTCTAGCTTGTGGGTTCTTCCTATGTACAATCGTATTAGGTGCTTTCATGCTGCTGCACCAAGCGACGAACCGTACGGGGATGTACCAGAATGCAGGAATGCGATAGTTGAAAAGAGGACACTCCCTGTTCGGAGTGTCCTCTGTACGTTCAGCCATCAGCAGGATTAGCCCTTACGTAAGCCGGCGGCTGGCACTGAAGTTGTCATTCTAGCCACGTAGTCCATCGGGAAGACGCGCTCTCTCTTGCGAATCTGCTTGCCGTCGATCAGATCGATCAACGTAGAGGTCGCTTGTCGACCGATGCCGATCAAGTCGGCATGAACGGTCGATAAGGCAGGGATGAAAAATTCGGCAAACGGCACATCGCCGAATCCGACTACAGACAAATCGCGAGGAACGTTCAAGCCGTTCTCTGCCGCGGCTTTGACTACGCCCATAGCGATGTAATCCGCCGCGCAGACGAGCCCGGTTACATCGCGATTGGCACCGAGTGGCTTCGACATGACGGCTGCCGCCTTGACTGCGTCGAATTCGCTAACCTCGTAGATGCGATCCGGCTTCAGTGGCAAACCGAGCTCCCGCAAGGCCCGAGCGTACCCATCCAGGCATTTCCGGCTCTTCATCGAGCTGGAGGGGCCGTTCACGAGACCGATCTCGCGATGGCCCAGATCGTACAGCGATTTGACCGCAAGATGGATGCCTCCCTCGTCATCCGGTCGTACACAGGGGAATGGAGATTCATCCACGTAGCTGCCGATGACGACGAGCGGAAGTGTCGTTTGCTTGAGCCAGTCCAGACTGAGCTCCCCGGTTCGTGGCGCGAACAGAATGACCCCGTCCACGGCTTGTGTTTCAAGCAATCGTTTCTGCTGCTGGGACGTAAACGAGATCAGCGTGTTGTAATGCAATTGATCCAGCACTTTGGCAATGCCTTCAAGCACACGTGAGAAGAAGGGGTTGCCTAATATAAACGAGCTGCCCCGTGAAAAAACGATGGCGATGTTTCCGGTTTGTCGTTTGACCAGACCGCGAGCGCCCAGATTCGGCTTATAGCCCATTTCCTCCATGACCGCACGGATCCGTTTCGTTGTTTCTTCCCCGACCCCGGGGCTTCCGGTCAGCACCCTGGAGACGGATGCCGTGGACACTCCGGCCGCTTTGGCGACATCTTTAATATTGACGGACAACAGAACAACCTCCAGCTATGCATTCCCTTGGCAAATCAGTTTATTTGGTTATTGTAATCCGCTCCGGTCCCATAATCAACAAACAGGCGTAAACGTTATTGCCACGTGCGATGCACCGGTACGGGTGGAGCAGCCGGCTTCCGATCATGGCTTCGGGTAGCTGATGTTGAGCATAGCTTCCACATCAAGCGGGTCGACATGGAATTTCTGTCGGATCTTCGCGAGACTGATGCGGTCCGCCTCCAGCTCTCCCTGCAAGGGGAGAGCGATCCGCCGACCCTCTTGGAGCGCGGATTCCCTCGTCCCAATGTCCATCATGAGAGACATCAGCGCATCCTGCTCGTCGAATTCGCTATCTCCCAAGCCGTTCACGGCCAAGGAGAAATTGACGATGTGACCCATAATGCTGCAGCCATACTCATCTAGGAAATGATCCGAGCGTTCTATCGGTCGAAACGGGTTCACGTATTCGATTATGCCCTGAGCGGTCTCGGCGTAGCTGCGCGTCCAGATCCGATCGTTGAACTCGTTGATGACGGGCGATATGTGATCCGCATATCCGGTCAGACGGAAGGGCTCCTTGCGCCCGATGGCCTCATCGGACAAGTATCGCAGCTCGCTTACGCTCGACCAAGAGGAGCCGTTCTTCCGAACCTGCTGTCCGTCTACGAAATGGGTTGTTTCCGCAATGGTCGACAAGTCGCCGCGGTGTACGAGCGTTCCGCGTTCACCCTGCCACTCCGTGTATCCGGGACGCGGCTGCCGGCCCAGAAAGCCTTTGGCATTGGCAGCCGAATCGATAACGAGCAGTCCGTCGGGAAAGGCAAAATAGTTGGCATGAAAATTTTCTTGATTATGATAGCGCTCCGGCGATGACTGGAAGGGAACGGTATTCATCGCATGGCGAATCGACTGTGCCCAGATCGGATGCTGGCCGGCGAAGACGATCCAGCGGGAATTGTTATGATAGCCTGTATGGTCGTTATAGGAATAAATTCGCCCAATCCGCCCCAGATAGCCGCTTCGTTTGACGGTTTGCGCCATCCGATCGATAGGGAAGCCGTAGAAGTTCTCTGCGACGCGGATGACAACATTGTGCTTCTTGGCCGTGTCAATCATATCGCGTGCCTGCACGACCGTACTGCACCATGAAGTTTCCGCCATGTTATGGATGCCGTGAGCGGACAAATAAACCGAGATGGAGTGGTGCGATTCGACCGGCGTAATAATCAGGGCGGCTTCGGCGATCTGATCCCGAACCAATTCATGGATGTCATAGTAAGCCTTAACATTAAGACTGTGCGCCAAAGCATCCGCATTGGCTTTGACAGGATCACACACGGCTACGACTTCAACCCAAGGGGTTAATGATTGGAACAGCGGGCGGTAGATCGTCCGTGAACGTTGGCCTGCGCCGATAATCGCCAATTGAATCGGTTTGTGGGGCGTCAGTAGGTTGCCATGACCGGCATGTGCGGCATGGATGGGACGGGAATCCGGCATAGACTTGCCTCCTTCTGGCTGAATATCCGACAGTAAACGTTTGCGTTAACGCCATTATATAACGGGTGTTCCAGCAGCGACAAGTCCGACTTTCTGCAGGCCCGCGCGGATCTCATCCTTTTCTTGTTGACTGAAGGGAAGTACTGGCGGTCTCGTCAAGGCGCTGCTGATCAACCCCCGCTGGAACATCGCTTCCTTCATCCGGGCGTGAGCGGTAGAAGATGGTTCGCCCATCTTGTAGACGGCTTGCTTCAGCTCATAGATACGGTCATAAACGTCGCTGGCGTGAGCGAGATTCTTGGCTTCTACGGCTTTCACTAACTCGACAATCAGATCGGGGACGAAGCTCGCAAAGCCAACAAGGGCCCCGTCAATCCCTTGCACAAGCGTAGGGAGCAAATATTCATCATGGCAAGTAAGAATGGAGACGTCCGGTGCTCCTTGCTTCAAAGAGCGAACATCGACTTCATACTGGGCCATATCGCGCGTGCCGATTTTGACCGAGACAACATTTGGAATCTGCGTCATCCGCAGAAGCTGGTCGGTCGTATAGGACGTTTTGGTCCATTTCGGATATTGGTGAACGACGATGGAGATCGATACCGCAGCAGCGACATCTTTGAAAAATTGTACGGTCGATTCTGGCTGCATGCCGAATCGCAGCCAAGAGTGCGGCGGCATCAGAAGAATGCCCGCTCCGCCAGCCTGCTCAATGGCTTGGGCATGCTGTACCGCTTCAATCGTGCCTTCAGCCGACAATCCGGAGATGACCGGGATGCGGCCCTGCAGTTCATCGGCAGYAATTCTTACCGCCTCAGCCCGTTCCTCCGGCAGCAGCGACATAATCTCGCCGGTGTGGCCATTGACGACAATCCCGTTGATCCCCTTATGGGAAGCAACCCAGCGAACCAGCTCGCGGAATCCTTGTTCGTCGATCGAGTAGTCGTCCTTAAAAGGCAGCAATACGGCTGGGAATACGCCGCTCCATTTTTGTTTGTTTTTCATCGAAATTCCTCCTGTTAGAATGTTTAGTAAACGTTTACGTAAATGAAATACATCATGCCTAACCTGCGTCCACAGAAGCTTAAGGAACGTCGACCTCATACAGCTGACTGAAGCCGGTTCGGTCTGAACTATAGATGATTTTCTTGCTGTCGGGGCTGAAACTCGGATGTGGATGTGTGTGCTGCGGCGCGTAGACGGGAATCGGACCGTTATCGTAAGGGAATGGTCCGTCCCAATGCTCCCCGATACTGGATGCTTCTGGGTAGCAGAGCGTACTCGCTGCTCCGACGCCGTCCTTGGGGTTGAACAGCTGCAGGCCGATGTCGGGAAAATTCGTATCAGCCACCATTAGACTGCCGTCGTAATTACACATCGCATGCCAGGCAGGCAGAGAGGTCACGGAGCGGACTGCTCCGGTATCGGCATGAACGCAGCGGATACCGTGCGGCCAGTCCACGAAAGCCAATTCCCGAGTGCCGGGAATCCAGCTCTCATGGGTTATCCACTCTTTGTTCGCTGCGTTGCGCTGATACAGCCTGCGGTTATGGCGCCCATCCCTCGCGATTGCCCATACCCGGTCTGTCAGAGGGCCTGCATAAAACAACAACCCGCTGTCATCCGGACAAAACTGCAAATGCGAAATTTCGTCCCGGCATAGAATGGTGTCCATCTGCTTCGTGGCTGTATCGAGTACCGACAAGCGAGCAAGACCTCCCTGGTTGTAGCGGAAAGCCCACCATCGGTCGTTCCGGCTCAATGCGGTTGTCCCCATGGCTGCGGCGACCATCCCTTCCGACTTCATCGTCACCTCATTCAAGTCGAACAGCCGCTCCTCCTCAAGCGTCTGCATGTGCAGCCGCCACCCTTCGGAGCCTGCGGTAAAATACACATGCTGCCCATCGTGCGAAGGGTGGACCGACCAGGGAGACAAGTCATGACGATCGGTCAATTGGAGAAGCTCTCCACTGTGCCTGATCTCGGCAAACAGCTGCGGCGTTCCTGTCCGGTGAGAAATAAAGAACAAGTACCGCATCGCATCATCGTAGGCAGGGATCATGAAAAACGGCTGGTGATGGATCGATGGATGGGCTGTAATCTGCCTAATCTTCGCCCCGGTTCTACTGTCGCGCTTCTCGATGCATTCGGGCGGGAATATCGTTCCCTTGGTCAATGAAACTCCTCTCCTTATGGTCAACTTCACTTCCTGCAACGTAAACGATTACGTTCGATAGAATCGTACTCTTGACAGGTTGTACTTGTCAAGCGTCAGGTTGAAGCCAGCCGGGACTTTCTTTTCCAATCGGACGGACTGACGCCGAACCGCTGTTTGAACATACGGCTGAAATAATGGATGCTCGGGAACCCGGAAGCTTCGGCAATATCCTGCACGGACATATCGGTGAGCTGCAAGTAACAGGTGGCCGAGTGCATACGCAATTCGAGCAAATATTGAATCGGGGTAACGCCAATCCGTTCTTTGAACAGCCGGATAATGTAAGACGGGGTCAGCCCCGAACGTTCGGCCAGCAGTGCGAGTGTAATATCGGTCTGATAGAAGCCTTCCATGTAGCGGATCAGGTCATAGATGGGGTCGTGCTGCGTCGGTTTATGCGCCGCTGCGCCGCTGCCGACCGGGGATGAAGAGGCGGCAGACGAATGTTCGGCTTTGGTGCAATGCTCAATCAGGAGCAGAACCTTCTGAATGTCGCAGGTCAACAAGCGATCGAATATAGGAGGCCGTTTCTGCACAAGCGCCGTTCGAATCATAGCCGACATAGTCTTCAAAGTATCGTCTATAAGCGGCCACTGGGCGAAATCCCGGGAGCTGCCGCTCTGCAGTCGGTTCCACTGCGTGATCGTTTCCAGGTCGGGGACAAAATCGTTCTCCTCGACTTCCCACTCCACGAACCAAAAGTGAAGCTGGCTGGACAGGCGGGTGAACAGATGGGGGGAGTTCGGAGTAAGCACGAACAGTGCAGGGGATTGCACTCGGTATGTATGCCCGATCCATTGGACGAGCACTTCGCCGGAATCGATGTAAAATATTTCATAATAGGGGTGAATACCGCCCCCGATTCCGGCGCCGGTGTAATTGAAGTAGGGACGATCGCCGACTCGGATGCCGGCACTCGGGTAGTTTTTGGATATATACTCGGCTGTCACGAACTCATCGTACTCTCGGATATGCATCTCGTGAACCCACCTTTTGTCGAAAAACGCGATGTCGGTCTTTCCTTCACTTTACCCCATGCACGGTTTGTTTGTAAATGGAAGCGCTGACGGCCCGGATGGGAAAGTTCATTATTGTGTAAATAGGTTGCGGGAAATCGTTGATTTGCCATCTAAAAAATCATGAAAGAGTATGACTTACGATAAATACAAGCGCAAGGCTCCCGTTCTATAATAAGGCTGTGATCAGGCATGCATGGAATGCCGCAAGCTTAGTACTGGCGGGTACATCCGGATGAACCGTACATGTGCAGCTTGATGGTCACCTTAAGAAGAAAGCGATTACAGGCAGTCAGAGGAGTTGACGAGGGTTTGAAAGCTTTGCAAATTACAGCGCCAGGCGAATACCGCATCATAGAAACGAATATCCCGAAACCACGTGATTACGAAGTATTGGTCGAGATCGAGATTGTCGCCACATGTCCACGCTGGGATCTTAATATGATGGCCGGCCGGGATATGTTCGACGCAGCCTTAGCTCCGCAATATCCGCTGCCTCCTGGGTTTCCAGGACATGAAGCAGTAGGATTCGTTCGCGAGGTGGGCAGTAAGGTGAAGAAGCATCGGGTGGGTGACCGTGTAGCCGCACTTGAGCATTTGCCCGGAAACGGCGCTTATGCGCAGTACATGGTGTATGAGGAAAAAGATTTGCTAGCGATCCCCGATTCCGTTACGTTTAAGCAAGCAGTTTCATTTGAATTGTTAAAATGCGTATTGATGGGTCTAACGCAATTCGACGATCTGCGCGGACGTACGGTGGTTGTTTCCGGGCTTGGACCGGCCGGTATTCTGGCTATGCAATTGGCCAGCATCTGGGGAGCGTCCCGAGTGGTCGGCCTGGATCTGAACGAGGATCGACTTGCCTACGTTCGTTCACTCGGGTTCGGGGAAACTTGCAGTCCCCATGAGCTCGGGCAGACCCGCTTCGACTTCGGTTATGATTGCGTTGGCTTCGCGGCTTCCGTGCAGCACTTGCTCGATCATGTGGATCGGCATGTGGTCATCTTCGGCGTACAGAAGGGAGAGGTCGCCTTCGGGGACAGCAAGTGGGGGACCGGAATTAAGCTGGAGACGTACAACGGACGCCCCGTTACTTCACGCGATTGCGAGCTGCTGCTCGACGCCGTCACGAACAAGGGGCTCAACATGGAATGCATCCAAACGCATCATGTCCGATTTACGGAATACGAGGAAGCCGTTCGGCTGCTGCGCGATCAGTCGGCGATCAAAGTTCATTTCTACCCAGGCCGTGATTTCGAATAAGACGACGGAGGATGCGATCATGAGAGGGAAGGCAGTCGTTTTTCCAGATAAAGGCCAGGTAGTTTTTGACGAGGTGAATATCCCGGAACCGGGAAGCGAAGATGTAGTAATCGACGTGGAATATTCGTGGATCAGTACGGGCACGGAATCATCCTTCTTCCGAGGGGAGCGATTGACCGGGGAACAATTGTACCGCACGGGAGATCCGTGGCCGTTCCCTATCGCAGCCGGGTATCAGAAGGTAGGCACAGTTCGCTCCGTAGGGGCTGCCGTTACAGGGTTTAGGCCCGGCGATCGTGTCTTCGCCACCGTCAGCCATGTGAAGGAGATGCATTTTCCGTTCGCCGGGCACATTACGCCGGCAGTGACAGATGTCCGGGAAGTGTGGAAGCTGCCCGAGGCAGCCGATCCGCTCGATTATGCCGGGGCCGTCTTGACGCAGGTTGGCTACAATTGCGGCATCCGGCCGGCGATTCGCGAAGGGGATTGGGCCGTGGTCATCGGCGACGGTCTGGTCGGGCAGTGGGCCGCGCAGACGCTGCAACACCGTGGAGCCCGCGTGACGGTACTCGGCCGTCACGAGGAGCGCCTGCGGCTGCTGCCGCCGGCGGCGCGCGGTGTGCTCGTGCCGGCGACGCTTCAGCAAGGCGGCGGCCTGCAGGAGGCGTACCGCAGTGCACTGGCCTTCTGCGCCGGCGAAGTGGCGGCGCTCGTCGATACGGTCGGCGACATGCAGGCATGCCGGGCGATACAGCCGCTGCTGCGTCGAGACAGCCATTGGGTGTCAGCCGGATTTCTCGGCGACACGGGAGCGGTCGATATCCAATCATTACGGGATCAGGAGATCACGCTGCACAGCCCGTCTGGCTGGACCCGAGAACGAATGGACCGTACGATGGAAGGCATTGCGGCCGGGTGGCTGCGAACCGCCCCGCTTCTTACGCACCGCTACCCCATTCAGCGGGTGCAGGAAGCGTGGCAGCTCATTGCGGAAAAGCGCGAACCGTTTCTCGGCATTTTGTTGGATTGGACGAAGGGGGACTAGGCGGATGCAGCAGCAGAGATATGCGATCATTCGGCCGGGCTTATTCAGCCCTGAGAACGGGGCGGACAAGCGGCGGCCGGAATTCGACGCTCATAATGAAGTGCTAGTCTACCATAACGTGCCGGTCGATTTTGTATTTCTGGGCGACTCGATTACCCATTACTGGGACGTACAGACGTATTTTGGAGGCAAGGGGAACACGATTGTCAACCGGGGGATCGGGGCGGAGATTACTTCGATTGCGCTGCGACGCTTTGCAGCTGATGTCATTCAATTGAAGCCGAAGCATGTGATCATCAAGCTGGGCATCAACAATATGTTTCCACTGGATGCATGGAATGAAGAAGAACGAAGAGAATTGGACGACATCCACCGGGACATACTTGCCGATCTGACTGAGATGGTCCGTGTCGCGAAGGCAAATGGGATTAATCCCATAGTAGGCTCGATTCTGCCCGTCTATCTGGACACGTTGGCCAGTACGCCGCTTAAAAATGGCTTTATAGTCCACATTAATCAGGCGATCCGTGCGATGACCGAGGAGATGCAAGCGACCTACGTGGACTACCACCGGCATCTCGTCCAGCAAGACGGGCACACATTGAGACCCGAGCTCGCTTATGACGGCATTCATCCGAATGTATACGGTTACAACATCATGGCGAATACGCTGCGGGACGAACTCGGCAAGCAAGGCATCACCATTTAGAAGCACACATAGATAAGGGAGGGCAACACAATGAGGGGTTACAAACGTACAAAAGCGATGATCTTGGTCTTTCTTGCAGCTCTGCTTGTATTGACGGCATGCAGCAGTTCGGGGACAGGTTCCGCCGTGAGCACCCAAGAAACGTCTAAGCCAGCCGATAGCGCTAAGCCAACGGCCAAGCCGGCTCCGGCCAAGTTCCAGTATTACACGTGGCAACACGAGATTGTCAACAATGCACTATGGTTTAAACCGCTGCAAGAGGCGGCGAACGTGGAGATTGAGCTGATCGATGGCGGAGATCGGGATTCCGTTTATTTCAAGAATAACGAGCTGAAGATCGCTTCCAATGATATACCCGATTCGCTCGCGGTGAAGATGAGTCAGGCTGATCTGTACGGTCCGCAGGGGGCGTTTCTCGACTGGACGCCATTGATCGATAAGCACGCGCCGAACATTAAGAAGTACATGGCGGACAATCCGACTTTCAAGCAACTGGCGACCTCAAGCGACGGTAAGATCTATGCACTTCCGTTCGAGCAGCCGCAGCTGCCTTGGCTCATCTGGATGTACCGCGAAGACCTGCTGGCCAAATATAATCTGAAGGCGCCGACCAATGCCGATGAATTGTTGAAGGTGCTGAGGGAGCTGCGCAAAGCGATACCGGACAAAGACTTTTATCCGATCAGCGCGTCCGACATGTTCTTGTTCTGGATTGGCGTGCAGAACTTGTTCGGCGCAGCCGCTGCCGCACCTACACCGAATGGTAAACTGACAGGGATCTACAACCCGCTTGGCGGCGGAACGGACCTCTATTCGCCCGGTTACAAGAAGATGATCGAATTCGTCAAGACGCTGTACGATGAGCGGTTAATCGATCCCGAAGCGGTCACCGGCGCCCAGAATGAGAACGCCTGGACAGCGAAGATCGTCAACGGCAAGGCGGCCATGACGATCCACAGCGCCAGCCGGCCAGCCAGCTTCACAAACGCTGGAGTGAAGGTCGATCCCAACTACAAGATGGTCCCAATGGCGCCGATGACCGGTGTCGATGGCAAGGCGTTCTACTACGCCGCAGCGAAGTACACGCTTGATTGGTCCGTCGCGATCAGCGCCAAGTCCAAGAAAGCGGAAGACATTGTGAAGTACTACGATTTCCTATACAGCGAGAAGGGCCGCAACTTCCATTCGTGGGGCGTGGAAGGCCAGTCGTATCAGACCACGAATGGCAAGAAGTCTTATCTGATCGAATACGAGAAGGAACTGGAGAAGAAACAAGGGGAGGCGCGCTGGTCGATCGGCCAGACCAACTTCACGTTCGCCGCTCCTCCGGACAATGAAGCGGCATCCCAGTGGCTCAGCAAGACGCAAAAAGACTGGGTGCCTAACTTCCAGAAATATCTCGTGTTCCTGCCGCAATTCAAAGTGGCGGGCGACGATCTGAAGAAGATCAACGACATCAATGCCAAGCTCACGCCACTGATGAATGGTTGGATCGTCGAGCTCATTACCGGCAAGCAGTCCTTTGCCGATTGGGATAAATTCCTCACGGAGCTGGAGAAAACCGGCTACAAGCAAATTACCGAAATCAACCAGAAGGCTTGGGACACCGCGCAAGGCAAAAAGTAAGAGGTGCAAAGCGCTTAGGGACAATCTACGGCATGGGCGGAGCTGCAGCTCCGTCCCTTGCATTCGGCGGAAATGGGGTGTGGCACAATGGTGAAAAAACGGCCAGGCGGCAAAACGACGATTCAGCGGCTGTGGTCGATTCGGTTGCTCTATACTATGTTTTTACCGGGACTGCTTTATTTTATTGTGTTCAAGTATGTTCCGATGTTCGGGGTCGCCATTGCCTTTCAGGAGTACAGCCCGTTCAAGGGAATGCTCCACAGCGATTGGGTGGGGCTGAAGCACTTCAAGGACCTGTTTGGCGATCCGTATTTCTACAAGCTACTGAAGAACACGTTCCTGCTGGCCATCTATACACTGTTGTTCGGGTTTCCAGTGCCGATCCTATTCGCACTGCTATTGAACGAGCTGCGGATGATGCTCATGAAACGGTTCATTCAGACGGTGACTTTTTTCCCCTACTTTATATCGTCGGCGGTTGCGGTCGGGATCTTGTATACGTTCCTATCGCCTCAGTCCGGATTCGTCAATATTATTCTGGAGAAGGCGTTCGGCATCAATCCGATCTCCTTCATGTCGGAACCGGGGTATTTCCGCAGCTTGTATGTAGGGCTTGAGATATGGCGCAGCTTCGGGTATGGAGCGATTATTTATTTGGCGGCTATCGCGGGCATTGACCCGCATTTGTATGAAGCGGCGGATGTCGATGGGGCGAGCCGATTCGGTAAAATGCTGCACGTGACACTTCCCGGGATTCGTCATACTATGATTATCCTGCTTATTCTGGGGTTAGGCAGTGCGCTTACGGTCAGCCTGGACACGATTCTGCTCATGTACAATCCGAGCGTCTACAGCAAGGCGGATGTGCTGCAGACTTATGTGTTCCGCCGCGGCTTCGGGATCGATACGGTGCCGAATTACAGCTTCGCCAGTGCGGCTGGGCTGTTCCAGTCGTTTGTCGCTCTTATACTGATCGGGTCGGCCAACGCCGCAGCCAAGCGGTTCTCGGAAACACGGCTGTTCTAGAGGGAGGAGGACGAAACCATGCGCAAAAATTTGACCAGCTTCGATGTCGTCAATCTCACCCTTCTGCTGCTTATTACGCTGGTGTGCTTGTATCCGTTCGTTAACATATTGGCCATCTCGCTTAGCTCCGGGCAATCCGTTATGGCAGGCGAAGTATTCGTCTACCCGATCGGGTTCACCTTGGAGGCCTATAAGTACATTCTTACGACCCCTAACCTTGGGGTGCTTCGGGGGCTGTGGAATTCAAGTCTCTATACCGTGCTTGGGACGATATTCGCCGTGGCCATGACGTTCATAACCGCCTACTGCTTGTCGCGGAAGCGGTTCATTGGGCGGCATGGGTTTATGCTGCTGATTTTCTTCACGATGATCTTCGACGGGGGGCTGATTCCGAATTATTTGCTCATTAAGACGCTMGGCATGGTCGATTCGATCTGGGTGATGATTATTCCCGGCGCGATCAGCGTCTGGCTGCTTATTATCGCACGTTCCTTTCTGGATACACAGCCGGTAGAGCTGGAGGAAGCGGCTTTTATCGATGGGGCGAACGATTGGCAGACGATGTACCGGATTTTCTTGCCGCTCTCGCTGCCGATACTGGCTACGATCTCGGTTTTCTATGCGGTCGGCATCTGGAATGCGTATCTCGGTCCATTGATTTATTTGCAAGATAAGCACCTGCACCCGATTCAAGTTATTCTTTATCAGCTAGTGCTGGATTCGAAATCCGGGAATGGGGGCGGATTGTCGCTAGTCGAGTCGGAGGACGGCATCTTGTTCCCGCGTAATTTGCAGGCGGCGGTTATTTTCTGCGGCATGTTCCCGATTCTGCTTGTGTATCCGTTCGCGCAACGTTACTTTACCAAAGGCCTGCTGGTCGGTTCTATCAAAGGGTAGAGTGTCGACCGACCGGGCCTGGAGGAGGGACCTAAACCGTCGATCAGAACGTGCTCGTTTGCTGTACCGCCACGGATACTGTATCCGGCGTCGTTTACAGTACATGCTGCAGAAGAAATCATGTCGGGTGACAAGAACCTTGTGACATTCCCGACGGAGGTTTCGGTCTGGCGGAAAATTTATTGTATAATGGTCAGGATGGACAACAGGAAAAGAGGGAACGAATGCCTACTATACTGGTTGCTGACGACGATGCGAACATTCGTGAACTTGTCTGTTTATTTCTCCGCAACGACGGATTCGAAACAGCCGAAGCCGCGGACGGTAAGGAAGCACTGACCGTATATGCCTCGACGCATGTCGATCTTGTCGTGCTCGATATTATGATGCCGATTATGGATGGTTGGACGTTATGTAAGGAGCTCCGAAGAGCCAATCCTGATCTTCCGTTACTTATGCTGACTGCGAGAGGCGAAACATGGGAGAAGGTGAAAGGTTTCGAAC
Organism: Paenibacillus sp. P4_E11; assembly: GCF_056401635.1. NCBI lineage: Bacteria > Bacillati > Bacillota > Bacilli > Caryophanales > Paenibacillaceae > Paenibacillus > Paenibacillus sp. P4_E11. The sequence goes on from NZ_JBFUIX010000011.1 coordinate 99,630, forward strand.
TTGGGACGGACGATTATTTGACGAAACCATTCGATCCGTTGGAGTTGACGGTTCGTGTTAGGGCATTACTGAAACGATACCGGATTGGCTCCACGCAGTTGATCCAGTTCGGCAACGTCATCCTTGATCGGCAGACATATAAGGTGATGAGAGGGACGGAGTCACTTACGTTGCCGCTCAAGGAGTTTGAATTGCTTTATAAGCTCGCTGGTACACCCGGACAAGTCTATACGCGCGAGCAGTTGATCGATCAAATTTGGGGGATCGATTACGCTGGGGATGATCGAACGATAGACGTGCATATTAAACGTTTGCGCGAACGGTTCGCGACTACACCCGATTTTCGTATCGAAACGGTACGTGGGCTGGGCTACCGGCTTGAGGTGTATGAATGATCAAATCCTTATATACACGCGTAGTCCTGACATTTCTAGTCTCCGTGATCGGGGGTACGATCATTGCTTTTTTGTGGCAACTTGGGTATTTAAAGATAAATTGAACGAAAACTTGCAAATCAACTTACTTCATTATGGCCAGGATATCGCCCGGATTTATGAGACATTTCCGTTACGTGAAGCGGACACGTACGTAAGCGGAATGAAGCAGCTCAATAATCATATTCGAATTTACGAAGAAACGGGTCAGTATCAGTCTTACGGAACGCTTAACGGACACAATCTTGCCACTGTGACTATGGAACAAGTAAAGAAAGTACTAGATGGTGAAGTTGTTCAAGTCAAAGGCATGGATACTACCCTCTTAGGGTTGCCGTTGAAAACTGAAATGGGAACGAAAGCAATGTTTGTGGAGCCGATCGCCCCCCCTTCCGCCTCTTTTCTCATAAAGTGGATTTTGAACTTATTGACTTATTCGTTGATAGCAGGAAGCCTATTGATTCTGGTTGCTGCTATGTTCCTAGTCAGACCGATCAAAAAGCTGACAAAAGCGACTAGGCAGATAGCAGCTGGAGATTTCAACGTCAAGCTGAATATTAAACAAAAGGGTGAGTTAGGTACTTTGGCTCGYAGCTTCGAAGAAATGATGCAMGATCTGAATCGAAGAAACAGTCGTGCTCTTACCTGGTTATGGAACAGCAGCACCAGCACTTGATTTTAAGCCGCTAGTAGACGAGCTATCCCCATTTTACAAAGTAGTCGTGATTGAGCCTTTCGGTTATGGATTAAGTGATGTAACCAAAAAGGAACGGAACACAGAAAATATTGTAAGTGAAATTCATGAAGCTTTACAGAGTCTTAATATTGACCGATATATACTAATGGGTCACTCCATTGCAGGCATTTACGGACTAGATTATGTGCACAAATATGAAAACGAAGTAAGTGCATTTGTCGGGATCGATAGCAGTGTTCCAACACAAGGCGGTATGGATGTTGAATTTCCAATAGGAACGTTTAAACTACTCAAAAAATCGGGTTTCTCCAGATTGCTCATGAAACTAGGTGCTGATCCATATGCTGCACTGCCGTTTGATGATAAAACGAAAGAACAAATGAGATTGCTTGCTCTCAAAAACATGTATAACCACAGCACCTTGAATGAAATGGAAAATATTTATCCTAATTTCAATGCAGCTCAAAATTTAAAATTCCCCAAAAATCTTCCCCTTATTTTGTTTGTACAAGCAAATAATATGGACAGGAAAGATTGGGTATCACTGCATGATGAGCAAGCTAAAGAGTCTGTGCATGGAAAAGTGATGACATTTGAAGGGGGACATTATTTACACCATACCCGTTCAAAAGAAATCGTTGAAAGCTTTAGGGTGTTTATGGAAAAAATTAAATAATATGTACATTATGAAACCTTGTGAGTGATGATTCCCTCAAAGGTTTTTTTGTACACCCAGTTAAAAAATCCAAAGAAGCAACAACTGAGTGAGCGTGTAAAATGGACGCTTAATGGGGGGTTCTTTTCATTCCTTGGGCATTGTACTGGCTATTTTTAGTTGTATCGATACGTTTTACATATTCTTAACATGTTACGTAAGCTTATCTATCTTGACACTCCAAAGCTCCGACTGTATAGTTAAAGCCAACAACGTTCGTCCGACAAATTCATATCATTTATTATTTTGAGTGATGTATCTGAGAGAAAGCTCAAAGACAATGTACAGGCAATCCTGTAATTGTTTTTGAGCTTTCTCTCTTTTTGTTTTCTGAGCGAAATCGAGGCAAGAAATGCTTCCGATCCGGAAAATGGAGACGTCGAACGAACGGTTAACGAACAAAATTGGAGGTGACCGTCAACCTGCCGATCAAGCGGGATAGAAG
>NZ_JBFUIX010000012.1:0-93812 GCF_056401635.1 Paenibacillus sp. P4_E11
TCCAAGCAGTATCCAAGGCTACACCAATGCTGATGGACGGCGTAGCACCTGGCCTGTTCGCACCAGCTGGCGATGTAACACTTGAGCAACTGGCTACTGTAACAGTTCGCGCACTGGGTCTTAAAGTTGACGACAACGCTACTGTAAGTGGTAATGTTTCGGAGTGGGCTAAAGGCGCTGTAGCAGCAGCAATCAAAGCAGGTCTGTTGCCTACTAAGACCGACTACACCAAAAATGCAATTCGTGCTGAACTGGTAGAAGCTACTTACTCTGCTAAGGGCGCTCTTGAACAGGCGAATGTTCCTGCGAAGGCTTYGGTTAAAGAAGCTAAAGCGACTGGCGTGACCAAAGTGCAAGTAACTTTGGACAAAGCAGTTGACACGGCTAAGGCTACTCTGTCTCTGAAGAAGGGTACTGCGGCTGTAGCTACGACAACAACCTGGTCAGAAGACAAGAAGTCGGCTACTCTGACACTGACTAGCACTAAGGTTAATGCTGGCGATTACACTGTAACGCTTGGTGGTATCGATGCAACTGAGATTGCTACGGCAACAGCAAGCTTCAAGGCTGAGAACGAGGCTGTAACTAAGATCGAGTTCGTAAGCCCAAGCGAAGAAATCGCTAGATCGCCAAAAGTAACGCTGAAGATCAAGCCTTCCAACCAATATGGTGAAGCAGCTTCCTTCCCAGCGGGTGCTTACAGCTACTTTGTATCTGCAACGGGTACAAATCCGCAATTGACCAAAGGCGATGACGGTCTGCTCCAACTTTCCTTGGTAACTAAAGATCTGACAACAGGTATTGGAGTTGTTCCGGTTACTCTGTATCATAATGATTCTCGTGTAACAGTTACCAGGACGTTCAAAGTTGGTACGGATGCTTATGTTGCAAAAGTAGAAACTGCTGAGGCCACTTATAATAATGAGTCCAAGGCGTTGTCAACTTCCGACGATACAGCAACCATTAAGCTGACTCTGTATGATCAATACGGTGGCGTGTTCACTAAGGATTCGCTCCTTGGAACAGCTCCTAACTACACTAATAAGCCAAACATCCAAGCTTTGGTATCTCCGTTTGAACAAAATATTGACAACCCAATCTATGCTGATGACTTCACTAAAGTTGATTTAAAGCTGAAAGCCAACAGCAAGGTTGAGAAAGATGGAGAATACACAGTAACTGTTTACGCGGGTACCTCCAGCGCTACTTCCAAGATCAAACTTGTTTCTTCGAAGGTTGCTAACAAGGTTGATGTTTTGGATTATGTAGGAACCATTGCTGAAGGTGATACGAGCAAGTATGTTACATTTGATGCTTTTGATGCTGCAGGGAATAAGCTTTCTGCGGACGATATTGTAGCAAACGCTAACCGCTTTAATGTATCTATTAGTGGTGCTACTGTGGCACCTGCCGGTGGAGACATTACGGTAAACGGTATTGTTCAGTATGGTGCTAACAAAGGTAAGATTAAATTAGCAACTATTGATGCTCCAGCAAGAGGCATTGTTTATGCAAGTGTTGGTATCTACTCCATTAATGTACAAACAAGTGATACGATAACAATCCCAGTAGCTGACAAGCGCATCCCATCCTCTCTGCTTCTTGACACAACGCCAGCTGTGAAATCGGTACTCGGAGCTACTAGCAACCTGAAGTATCTATTGAAGGACCAATATGGTGATACTTTTGGCGGAACGCTTCCAACAGGATATGCGCTTGATGTGACCGTTACTGGCGGAACATATGGCGATATCTTTACACAATCCGTTGCGGCAACTTATTCCGCAGCTGTGATTGATGCTGTACAAGTAGGCGAAGCAGGTGCGGTTGCTTACACGCCTGCAGAATTTAACCGCGGGTTCCAATTCAGACCATCTGCATCTAACTTCGGAACGGTCGGCTTCACTGCGGTCTTGAAGAAGGACGGGAATGAAATCCAAACGGTTAAGAGAGAAATTGAATCTATTCCTAACACTACTAAGCTGACATATGCTGTTACGGCTATTACAGACATCTTCGCATATCTGGATAGCAAGCAAGTAGTGAGCAATGATGGCGGTGCAGGTACACCTACAGATGCACAAAAGTACGCTAGCTTGATGGCGAAAGCTGTAACGGTTACTGCCAAAGACGGCGCAGGCAATACTGTGGCATTCCCGACTGGTAAGATTTCAGCTGGTACATCGTCGGATACATCGGTAGTCCAAGCGGTTTACAGTGCAGGCGGAGTTAAAGTAATTGGTAACAAAGCAGGTACTGCTACCGTGAACGTCTCCTTCAATGCGGCGAATGGCGAAGTTCAAACCCTTTCAACTACTGTGAACTCCAAGGCTGATGCAGTAAGTGCTGCTTCTATCGTAAGCTCGAATGGTTCGACATCTGCAGCACTTGCAGCTAACACTGCCACTAGCGCTTACCAAATCTTTAACTACTTGAAGATTACTGATAACTATGGTGTCGCATATACGGCTAGCAAAAACAATGATGCGAATATCACTAACTATCAGTCGTTCTTCGGAGTTATCTTTAGTGCTACCGACATTAAACTTGGTGCTGCCACTGGATTGGGTAACGATTCTGTAACGATTGATCCGGCTACTGGCATGGTAACAGCTGGAAGCAACGTGAAGGAGTTCGTCCTGAAAGTATCAACTGCTAATGGTAAGAGCGTTTCGATCCTTGTCACTGTCTCGTAATTCGCAATGATGATTTCATTGGACAGTAACAGGAGCATAGTTAAACAAAAGAGACCCCTTGTGGGTCTTTTTTGTTTACGTGTACGCCCAGCATGGGCGTCATATCTACGGTGAAAGTCATGTATGGGGCTTGTGATCGACTCCGAAGCCTAGGGGAGGATGTTCGTCAAGAGGTGGAATGCGGAGGGAGATTGCAACATCTTTGTCGCCGTCATAACAAGCTGGAGATCGCGACAGGGAAATGGTGATTCGTTATGTAGAAAGAAAGCTGACAAAAAACTTGTCGAGTTCAAAAGATAAACGCATTGTCCGGCTCAACCGCTAATTTAAGGGGTGGATGGGTTATTGCCGAATAGCGTCGGTGCAGGACATTACGAGGAATTCGACCTATGGATTCGCAGAGGGCTAAGTTATGGCCAACTCCCTTTGATGCTAGAGATGACCAGTAAGCCCTCTCGATTAAATAATATACTAATCCGCGAAACAAACATGTCACATATATCGTCTATACTTATGGTAGAATCTATTTAAACTCAAGTAGGAGGAGGCACGAAAACGTGGCAAAGTCATCAAAGTTCAAACGGTTGACGCTTCAATCGGCAGTAGTATTAACACTATTGGCTGGAGCTGTAGTACCATACGCGTACGCAGATCAGACGCAAGTGACGACGACAGGTGAATTATTCAATCTGCCATCGATTGGATCCGTATACATATCGGAGAAAAGTTATTTTGAGATCAAGGAAGCGAATCTCTCAATTGGTTCGGATCAAAATGTAGTCAATTTCAGAGTTAAAATCTTTAATGGAGAGAGTTCGGATCTCTCGATGACCGACTACTGGATAAAGCTGCAGTCCACATCGGGGATAAAGTACACAGTGAATGTGACTCCACAAGATAAGGATAAGAACACGATCTCCCCACAATCCAGTCAAGAGATTACATTCTACGCCAAAGTGGGTCCTACAGTGGGGTTAGCGGATTTGGTGTTTAAGGTAATCAAATGGAATTTTAGCCCGAACACCCCGAACTTTGAGACGAACATGGGTGAGATCACCTATCCGGCTGCTTATAACAATGTCGTGCCCGCTTACAGAAAAAGAAACTTGCAAATTGCGAAAACATCAGTGACCACTAATATCAAGAAAGCGACGATCGCTAGCAATCAAGATAATCATTTACCTACTCTCTTAGTTGAAATGCAAAATGCGGACAATCGAAGCTTAAAGCTTCCACAGCTCCAATATTCAATCCGTACGACAGATGGACTGCAGTATCCCTTACAAGCAGCAGGGCTGACGGACAAAACAACTATTGATCCACTCATGAAGAAAGAAGTCACCTTAAGTGGAACGATTCCTAAAACAATCAGCGCTGAGGGTTGGCAATTGGTTGTGGAACAGGTAGCCGATACTGGGAGTACCGGTACCGTGAACTTGACACTCGGAGTGTTTGAGGTCCCCAAACCTGTTGAAGTAGAACTGTCGACGGAGAAGGAGCAGTCCTTCACCAGTAAAGACGGTACTTATATTGCCAAGTTGGAAACCATCGAACGATTACCATGGGAAGATCAAGACTTGATTTCGGTCAAGCTAAGCTTGCGTACAAGCGAGAATCGGTCGTTACCAATTCCTGGTCTTAGTGGCTACTTCAAGTTGGATGACAATGTAAAGGTCGAGGCAAAGCTCGTTCGATTGGACAATGTTATCGGACTAAGCTCTGGACGGGATGTTGAGATTCAGCTTGTAGGGAAGATACCGTATACTTATGAGTTCTCTGATGTTACGATCGTGCTACAAGAAGCTGCAAGCAGCGGGGGCACCTCCACAACAACGGGGGATGCATCTGGTTCAGAGCTAGTAAAGTTCAAAGTAAGCTCGACTATGGATAGTGTACCGCTCGTGAAGGCTGGAGAAAGCATCGGAATTGGCGGAGTAGGGCGGACTGGTGAATACCAAATCCACTCGATCCAAACGTTCCAGGGGAAAACATCCGAAAAGTTTGCCGTGCAGGTGTCCGTTCAGAACCGAGAGAAACGAACTAATGATCTAAGCAAGCTGGTTGCGTATTTCAAAACCGTTGATGGAACGATGATACCTGCGGAACTGAGTCCGATTAAAAACAAAATCGCGCCTTCCAATAAAGCACTCTTGAATGTATCGGCTACATTCGTGAAGGAGGGGGCCAATCAGGTGAGCCAATTAATCATTGGAGAGGCGCTGACAGAAGGAAAGTTCACGACAGGTGAAGGAAAGCCGGACTCCTACGTAAATGCTGTATCTTTTGCAATGCCGGAAGAGAATAAGAAACCGATCGAGGCTATCAAAAATATCGAACTGTTCCCATATCTGCTTAGTCTGAGCAAGGTTGGAACTTCAATCAAGATTGGACAAGCGACCAGCAACATTAAAGTAAGCTTCAATTATGAGCTTCAGAAACAGGCGGGTATCGAAGTAAACCCGCAGGAGTATAAGATCTTGTTCGAGATGGCGGATGTCACAGGGCAGGCCAAGCTCTCGCAACTTCTTGATATTGAAGCGTCGACACAAGCTGGTAGTGCTACAGTCCTTCAACAGGGAACAAACTCGATGGAGTTTAATCTAACAGATTCGGAATTGATCTATAAAACACAGAACTTAAAAACATACAAGCTCAACATCTACCAGCAATTTCAGGATCACAAGAAGCTGATTGCTTCCAAGGAGCTAGAGTGGTTCATCTATTCCGACTAATCCTCACATCAGCACCAACAAGCCGAGTCTGTGTCTTCCAAGGCATGGCCTCGGTTCTTTTTACCTTGCCTGCACGCTTAAATGTTCGATATAGTAGGGAAGGAGATTGCTAGATGGGGAGGCTAACTGATGCATATGAAGAAACTGAAACTACTTTACATTCCTCTTTTATTAGGCGGGGCCATATGGCTAGGGTCGACAATTATTTCAAACGCGGCTGATGGTGGTACGACAAACGTACAACCGGGGTCTGTAGACGACCCTGTAATCACTAAGAGCTATTTCGACCAACAGATCAGTCAAAAGATTGCCGAATCCATTACAAAGCAACCCGCGACCGATGCGGCGATCCAGCAGGCCGTAGCAGCGGAGATCGCCAAGTTGAAGCAAGAACTGGCCGCCGGGGGGAGTATTGGAGGAACAGGTAACGGTGGCGGGACTGGCACTGGTTCAGGAACGGGTACAGGTTCTGGCACCGGCACGGGTTCACCAGGCACTGGAGGTGCGGACGGTTCCGCACAGCTCCAAGTGGTCCAACTACAACCCGGCAAAACGATATACGCCGGAGCAGGCGCAGAATTCATTGTCCGTACTGGCAAGACGATCGCCGTAAGCAATGATGATAACGGGATTCCGGATGTAACCTCAGGCAAAGATATTGCAGCAGGAGTAGCGATCGAAAACAATCACTTGTTAATCTTCCCGCGTGAAGGTCGAGGGATTAAACCGGATCCCAAGAATATAGGAGACATCTATATTATGGTTCGAGGCAGCTACATTATTCCTTAGCTTATTTCTCCGGTTTTGACAACAACTTAGACAGGGTGAACCAAGCAAGAGCCGCCATACTATAGATACACCACTCAAGGAGGTATCTGTATATGGCTAGAAACAGACAATTAGTACCGGGTTGCCAACAAGCATTGGAACAAATGAAGTACGAAATCGCGGCTGAGCTAGGACTGCCGGTCGGTGCAGGGCGTTCGAATGTCACTGACGTAGAGTTCGCGACCGAACTTGGTTCCGTACCAGCAGGTAGCGTAAAGGAAACCTACTGGGGACACATTTCATCGCGGGATGCCGGTGCAGTGGGTGGCTCAATCACGCAAAAATTGGTTCAGCTTGCACAGCAATCTTTTCAATCCTAACCAATAATTATTGGTGTTCGTTTGTTGACACGTGTCGACAAATCCAGTAAACTTTTAAGTTGAAGGTCATGCTGTCTAATGCAACCTTTTCCAATCGGAAAAGGTTCATTTTTTTGGACTAAAGGCCATGTAATCCATTTGTTTAAAATGTTTTTTCTTATTATATACTAAGGTTCAGGAGGTTGATTCATTATGGCAGCACAAAAGGGAAGACGTTTGTTTACATCAGAATCAGTTACGGAAGGGCACCCCGATAAAATATGCGATCAAATATCGGATGCAGTATTAGATGCATTCCTTCAGAATGATCCAAATGCTCGCGTAGCCTGTGAAGTATCCGTAGCTACAGGACTTGTCCTCGTTATTGGAGAAATCAGCAGCAGTGCAGACTATGTGGACATTCCTGCTATTGTTCGCAAAACGATTAAGGAAATCGGATATACACGTGCTAAGTACGGTTTTGATGCTTCCACTTGCGCTGTTTTGACTTCCTTGAACGAGCAATCCGCGGACATCGCTATGGGCGTAGATAAGGCGCTTGAGGCAAGAGAAGGCACAATGACGGATGAGCAGATCGAAGCATTGGGTGCGGGCGACCAAGGACTTATGTTCGGGTTCGCAGTAAACGAAACACCTGAATTAATGCCGTTGCCGATTGCATTGGCTCACCGACTAGCACGCCGTTTATCCGAAGTTCGTAAGAATGGTACCCTTCCCTACCTTCGTCCAGACGGTAAAACTCAAGTTACCGTGGAATACGACGGTGACAATAAGCCGGTTCGCGTAGACGCCATTGTAGTTTCTACCCAACATGCAGAAGAGATTACACTCGAGCAAATCCAACGCGATATTAAGGAACACGTGATTAGCCCCGTCGTTCCAGCGGAGTGGTTGGACAGTGCGACGAATTATTTTATAAACCCAACAGGCCGCTTCGTTATTGGTGGACCTCAAGGGGATGCCGGGTTGACAGGCCGCAAAATTATCGTAGATACTTACGGCGGTTACGCTCGCCATGGCGGTGGCGCATTCTCGGGTAAGGATCCGACGAAGGTGGACCGTTCCGCTGCATACGCCGCTCGCTATGTAGCTAAGAACATCGTTGCTGCTGGTTTGGCAGATAAATGCGAGATTCAGCTGGCCTATGCGATTGGTGTAGCGCGTCCCGTGTCGATCGCGGTAGATACATTTGGAACAGGGAAAGTAAGCGAAGAGAAGTTGGTTGAGTTAATCAGTAACAACTTCGACTTGCGTCCGGCTGGTATTATCAAGGAGCTTCAACTGCGTAACCCGATCTATCGGCAAACGGCCGCATACGGTCACTTCGGGCGTACGGACATTGATGTGCCTTGGGAGCGTACGGATAAAGTCGAGCAATTGCGCCAACAAGCACTCGTTTAAGAGAGCAGTATAGGAGTGAAGGAATTTCCAGATATGAATAAACAAGCGCCTCTAGAACATTAATTCTAGGGGTGTTTTTTTACGTCAAGATCAGTCTAGATTCGACTTCAATTCCGTGGAAGATGCAGAACAGTGCCAGTTGTTGGCGAATAATGTGGATAAATATTACAAAACAATATTTCCCAAAATAGCAATTTACCTCTTATAATGTTGTATAATAAAGGAAATTGAGGAATAAAGGGGAATGGTGCGTTGGACAACAAAATTAGAGATCTGCTACTGGGTACTACAAGTAAAAGCACAAGCAAAAGTAAGCATACAAATAAAAAGTTAGAGAGTGCGAGATTAGCAGAAATAACGTTGAAGACGAACATCCTATTGAAAACCCCACCTATATTCCAACAAAAGCATTACAAACATTTGGGAGTCCTCACCATCACGGATTATGTGACCTTCACGAATCTCCCCGAGCATCCGATCTGGAGCAAGCTGGAAAAGCATGTCGATTTCACATTCGCGGATCAATTGTGTACGCCGCTGTACACCCTCCACGATCAACGCCCCTATGCACCCTCAATCAGACTCAAAGCTCTATTGGTGCAGCATTATGAATCTTTGTCCCCTCGTGAGTTGGAATTGCAGTTTTCTTTCGACATGGCGATCAAACGATTCATAGGGATACCTATGTCCTACAGAGGTTGTGACTACAAAGAACTGAGTTGGGGAGCGAATCTGGTAGAATCGAATGTGCTAGAAAGTTGTTTTACCCACATCTTAATTCAGGCACGCCCTTATTTGTCGAAGAAAAAAGAAGGAGCGCGTTGGTGCGAGGAGGCCATCAAGACCTACGTTACTCCAGAGAGACTGGCTATGTATCCTTATATGATGCAGGGGTTATTGCATGTTGTACAACATATGAAGCGAACACATCCGATCCTGTCTAGATACATAGTGAAGGTGCATGGGTTGGAGGGGTGGTTCGTTCATTTGCCCTCAAAAGCCAGCCTAGAGGAAAAGGCCGCCGCCATGAGTATTCTCGTCATTCGTGCATTCACGATACTAGGGTGGTTCGAAACGGATTCGACACGCTCCCTATTCTGGTTATGGAAAGATCCCGTGCAGCAATTACGATCTTTGGAGCTTCAGGCGATCCTTTACGCGTATCTGAGTCCAACCACACAAACCATGGAATTGGAATTCATGAAATCCGCCACAAATCGACGTCAGCATGCGAATTCTTTATAAAACAGGACAAAAGTCACGATACGAGGCAGGCTATTAAAATTATCGTAACTTTTTGGTGGGAAGTAGAGTCTATACTACTAGAGAGAGAAACCAAACACTGAGGAATGGAGAGGGAAACGGAAATGTCAGTCTTCAATTCAGTCACAAAGAGACCCGATAATGGGCCTTCATCTGCGTCCGGACAGGGCAACAGCACGATGGGGTCAGCGACTAAACGGGCAAAGAGCAAGAAATGGATACCCTTATTAGTGACGACCCTACTTGTACAGTCGATATGGGCAGCGATTCCAGTCGGAGCAGCCAGTCCGGCAGATTCGCCCGTTACTCTACTAAGTCAAGAGCCGCTCACATACGGCGCCATTCATAGAAAATATGAATATAGTTTCGATAGAAACAAGACACAGGTTAAAGTAAATGCAGACGTGGTCGAAGTGGATTTGCAAAACCCGATGGTGCGGCTAGACACGATGGCAGGAACGAACGGACAATTCACGAAGAAGCAGACCGTTAGAGAGATGGCCAATGAAACCGGAGCGGTGGCAGCGGTCAATGGCGACTTCTACAACACACTGGCGGAAGGTGTCCCGATGGGACCTCAAGTCATGAACAGCAAGCTGTTGGCCACTCCGCCCTACTTGCCTGGCTTTTATTCATTTGCCTTGACGAAGGATAACAAGCCGATCGTGGATCTGTTTACCTTTCAAGGCAAGATAACCGCTAAGGACGGGGCTACATACCCTCTCGGAGGGGTGAACAAAACCTATTACTGGTTTGAGAACGATGGGCTACACGAGCAGGACAAGCACAGCATGATCGATGGGCTGTTCATGTATACGGACACTTGGGGGCAGGTGGACCGATCCAATGACGGCGTAACCGTCCCGACCGAAGTATTGGTGCGCAATGGAGTCATTGAACAAATTGTTACGACCGGAATCATCAAGCAGATTGCGCCAGCTGACGGCTACATCCTTCGCGCATCAGGGAAAGCGGACGAATTCATTCGACAGCACCTGAAGGTGGGCGACAAGCTGGGGTCGGATTACAAAGTATTCGGCCAAGATTTTAGCAAAAACTACGACGCGGCTAATTTCAAGATGATGATAGGTGGTCATACGATTCTAGTAGACGAAGGCAAGCCATCCGGGTTCTCGCGAGATGTGTCGGATATTGGCGGGTATCGGTCGAGGACTGCCATAGGGTACTCCAAGGATCAGCGTTATGCCTACATTATCACAGCCGATAATGCAGGAGACAGCAAAGGGCTTAGTATGACTGAGCTGCAACAGTTCATGATCAAGATTGGCGTGTGGAAGGGGCTGAACCTCGACGGTGGCGGTTCCACTCAGATGGTGACACGACCGCTAGGAGACTATAAGACTATAGTGGCGAACAACACCGAATACGGCAGCGGCTATGAGCGGAAGGTAGTCAATGGGGTTGGTGTGTATTCGATGGCGCCTAAAGGCGATGTAAAGGATATCGCGATCAAGGGCCCTACGACCGTATTCCTACAAGAAAAGACGGCTTACAGCCTAAAAGCATATGATGGTTACTACAACCCAGTAGATATGAGTAATAGCGGTGTTCAGGCACAGTGGACCAGCTCGCAGCCGATCGGAACATTCGACGGGAATACGTTCACCGCACAGAAAACCGGGAAAACGACACTGACCGTCAAATCCGGTCAAGCGACGCAAAAGCTGGATATCGAAGTGATTGGACGGGACCAACTGACTAGCCTGAAAATCCAGCCTTCTTCTCAAGTGCTGCTCCCTAATGCGATCTATAAGCTTCCGGTCGTAGCCACAACAAAACAAGGGGTGTCACGCACTGTTCCGGCTGCGTCCATTCAATGGACAATGGAAGGCTTCAAGGGGTTGATCGAGGGCGATAAGCTGACTGTGCAATCCATCAATCCGGGTGTGAAGCAAGGGCGGCTGTACGCGCAATATGACGGGTTTACTACGATGTTGACGATGCCACTTGGGCAGATGCAGACACTGCTTGATTTTGAAACCGAGAAGCCGGTATCCTTCCTTGGTACGGCTGAGGTGACTGGATCGGTTAAGCGAACATCTTCATTCGGAATGCCATCCGGGGCCTATGGATTGTTGCTCAGCTATGATTTCACGAAGGGGACGGGTACGAAAGCGGCTTATGTACTGCTAGGCGACAACGGAGCGGGTATTCCAGTGCAGGGCCAGCCTCAGACCTTATCCGTTAAAGTAAAAGGCGACAACAGCTTCAACTGGGTGAGAGCAGAGGTAGTGGACGCGAAAGGCAGCAAGAAGCTAGTGGATCTGACTCAGAATATGAATTGGACGGACTGGAAGACGCTTACGGCGGATTTGGCGGGATACGGGGTTGCATACCCGATTACATTAACCCGTCTGTATGTAGCGAATCCAGCCCAAGGGCAAGACGAACGGGCAGCTAAGGGAGAAGTGATGTTCGACGACATTTCCTTCCAATATGCGCCTTCCATCGACTCGGTCCGAAATCTGGTGAAGCTAGCCATTAACAAAACATCATTGACTGTGAACCAGGCGACTGTTGTCATCGACCAGGCTCCTGTTCTGTATAAAGAAAATACGCTGGTCCCGGTAAGGTTCATAGTAGATGCATTGGGTGGGGAAACAGCATGGAACGAACAGGAGCATAAAGTTACGATTCTGAAGGACAATCATATGGCCGAGCTTTGGTTGAACAAGGCGGACTTGGTCATCGACGGTCAAGTAGTGACTGYTGAAGTAGCTCCTATGTTGATGAACGAACGCACAATGGTGCCACTGCGACTTCTGGCGGAGAAAATGGGCTGGAAGGTAGGGTGGGACCAACCGACGCAATCCGTCACCCTGGAATAATTTAGTTCTATATCATCAAGTCAAAAGAGCTAGGAATATGGTACTATAGGGAGTAGGAATCGGAAAAAAGGGGCTCTGATTGACTTGCAATTCGATGATATCGACAAAGTCATTAAGAACGCCATCGGAGTAATGGAGTCTAGCAAATATCAAATCTTTGAGATTTGCGAAAGTGTCCGCTCCGAATGGGAGGCGCTTAATAAAGAACTGCAGCAGGTGAAAGACGATGCCTCCCGAATGATCGATCAGGTCGACCGTTTGGAAATCGAATATAAGCGTGCAAGAATCCGGCTTACGGAAGTGAGCCGGGATTTTCACCGTTTCAAGGAAGAAGACATCCGGGTTGCCTATGAAGCGGCTACACAGCTACAGCTGCAACTTACGATTGCACGAGAGAAGGAGCAGCAGCTCCGAGCCAGACGGGATGAACTGCAGAAGCGGATCAAGAACCTGGAACGGCAGATTGAACGTGCTGAGGCCATCGTGATGCAGATGAACGTGGTGCTGGAATACTTGTCGGGCGACTTGAATCAAGTGACGCGAATTCTCGAATCGGCCAAAAACCGACAGCTGGTAGGGCTGAAGATCATCCTGGCCCAAGAAGAGGAACGCAAGCGGATCTCCCGTGAGATCCATGACGGTCCAGCGCAGGCGATGGCCAACATTGTGCTGCGTTCAGAGATCGCAGAGCGGATGTTAGCACGCAACGAGTATGCGGCGGTGAAGGAAGAGCTGTCCGATTTGAAAACGCAGGTACGCTCGGGGCTGGAAGAAGTTCGTAAAATTATTTTTAATCTTCGGCCTATGGCGCTTGATGATCTGGGGCTCATTCCGACACTTAGAAAATACATACAAGACTTTGAGGATCGTGCGAGAATCCGCATGAAGTTTGAAGTAGTGGGGTTGGAGAGTCGGCTTCCTTCCGCAATGGAAGTAGCTGTGTTCCGGCTCGTTCAGGAAGCATTGTCCAATGTAGTCAAGCATGCCAAGGCAAGCTATGTATCGGTAGAGGTCACATTCCAGAAGCAGATGGTCAAGCTGGTCATTCAGGACAATGGAGTAGGCTTTAATCTCGACCGTTTGGAAATGCAGATCAATAAGGGCAATTCGCATTTCGGCATTATGGGCATGAGGGAGAGGATCGAGCTCCTGGAAGGCAGAATGGATATGGAAACGGCAGTTAATGCAGGCACCAAAATCGTCATGTTAATACCAATAAGCGTGGAACCAAGGGAGGATTGAAGTTATGGAAGCAAGTCGCACGGTTAATATCGTCATTGCCGACGACCACCAGTTGCTGCGAGAAGGGGTCAAGCGGATTTTGAACATGGAGATTGACTTCGAGGTCATCGGAGAATGCGGGGACGGCATTCAAGTCGTGGAGCTATGCAACGAGCTTCGCCCGGATGTAGTTTTGATGGATATCAATATGCCGATTGAGAACGGGGTCGTGGCCACGGAACGATTGAAGGAATTTTTCCCAGAGATCAAGGTCATTATTCTGTCTATTCATGACGATGAGAGCTATGTGTTCGAGACGCTTCGCAAAGGGGCTTCGGGCTATCTGTTGAAGGACATGGAGGCTGAATCGCTGATCAATGCTATCCGTTCTGTCGTAGCCGGGCATGCCTACATCCATCCGAAAGTGACTGGCAAACTGATCAATCAGCTTCGTAGAATGACATACTTGGATACGGTTGGTGTAGCAGGTGGTGATGGTTCCGCACGGGAAGCGGGCGTGAAGTACATCCATCAGCCGAACAGTCCGCTCACACGGCGTGAAGCCGAAGTACTCCGCTTGTTGGCAGAGGGCAAGAGCAATAAGTCGATTGGCGAGATCTTGTTCATTAGCGAGAAGACCGTCAAAAACCACGTCAGCAGCATCCTGCAAAAGATGGAAGTGGAAGACCGGACGCAGGCCGTTATTATTGCGATCAAAAATGGCTGGGTGACTTTGTAAAAGGGCAGTGAAATACGGGCAAACTTTTGAAAAATAAGACGGTTTCCTAAAGAATAGGACCGGCAGAGCAGGAACCATAGGCAGCCTAGCGGCATATACTGGATTTAAGGGAGGTGCCGCTATGATTGTCGGATTGCTTTTGATTGTTGGAAGCTATGGTTCGGCTATTGCTTTGGTCCATTTTTGTCATTCCGTTTTTCAGTGGAATCGAAGAAAGCCTCTAACCTATTTGTTGATTACCAAAAATAATGAGCTTCATATGGAATGGTATTTGCGCTCCTTGCTCATGTTCTCCTGGTTGAAGGGCAGGAATGTAAAGGTGCTCTTGTTGGATGAAGGCTCGACCGACGACACCCTTATTATTGCGGCAAGCTTGGCGGCCGATCGGCCGGAGGAAATCCAGATGATGAAGCTGGAGAGTCCGGATGGACTGGATGAAGTAATTGCCCGCTATGAACAGGAGGAAGTCGTTCTAGTTCGACTGAGCAACGAGCTGAAGATGCAGAAGATTCCGTTAGCTCATTAGGTAATCGCTTACAAGTGTGGGAGACAAGTAAAGGACAATCTCGAGGGAATAGGACAGTCGGAATAGATTTGAAGGCCCCGCGTCGCTTTGAGGGGTCATCTTCTGGGGGTTGGGAATGAGAGCTGCGTTATACGCACTTGTCCACGGGAAACGGTGGAAATGGGAAGTGAGTCTGGATCTGCGAATGGATCAAGCATTCTGGTTCGAGCAATATGGTGGGGCGGTATCCATCGTAGTGCTGGAACCGGCCTTGTCGCTTGGACAAGCCCACACGCTGAAATCGCTATTGCTAGCAGAAGGTAATAGGGTTCAAGGAGAGGAAGACCTGCTCCGTGTTGTTAGGGTAAAAGCTCTGCAGGCTGGGATCAGCGAGCGGGTGTTGCATGATATTGTGAGCCGACGAGCTCACTATGGGGACTATTGGGCGGGACGAGCTGGGAAGGTTAGCGACGAGATGAGTGGGGAGGCGAAACGGGCAGGGAATCGCGAGCTAAGCCAGGAGAGCGCTTGGAAGCGAGCAGGAAGTCGAGAGCTGAGCCAAGAGATGAGTCGAGAGGGCAGTTCTGAGGAGCGTCAGGAGGAGTCGAAGAGGGCGATGAGTCGTGAGCTGAGCAACGAGCTGACTCGAGAGAGCGACTGGAAGCGGGGAGGCGCGAATCGTGCGGCTCCTGAGCTTCAGCTCGATCTGCTGGAGCGAATGGAGACGGAGCTGCAGGGCAGGTCGCTCACCCGCGATGAATTCGCGGGGCTTCTCGAGCATGCGGACCTTGCTCCCGTAGGGGAGCATTGGGCCAGTTACTTGCAGGCCGCCTACTTACGCGGCACGGTGGAGCTTGTGACCGGGCTCGAGCGCATTGAGCGAGAGCGCCGGTGGTGGAACCCCGCGCGCTGGAAGCGCGGGGTGCTGCTGCGCTGCCGCCGTTGCGGAAGCGGGATGTCGCGTATGTACGCGACAGAGTGTCCGCACTGCGGCGGGCTGTGCTCGTACTGCGAAGCATGCCTCACGATGGGGCGGCAGCGGCAATGCTCGCTGCTCGTGCGCGGGCTTGCGCCGCAGCGGTGCAGGGCGGCACAGCGGCCTGGCGCTGCATTGGCTGCTGGCCAATCGAAGGGCTTGCAGACAGCTGCTGCAGCTAATTCCGACCGGCAGCCAGCGCCTGCCACCGCCGTGCACGGCGCCGCCTTGCCCGTACCTGCGCGCGAGCCCGCGCCCGCGCCACGCCCGCTGGGCGGGCCACCCCCACTTGCCGGCGGAGATCCGCTCGGCAAGTGGGGGCTGAGCCCCGCCCAGCGGGCGGCGGTGGTGGCGGCGCTCGCCTTCCTGGCATCGCCGCAGCCGCACCCCACTGCCGATGCACCGCCCAGATCGTTCCTCATCTGGGCGGTGACCGGCGCAGGCAAGACGGAGATGATCTATCCGATCATCGAAGCCGAGCTCGCCCGCGGCGGCACGGTCCTTATCGCCACGCCGCGGCGTGATGTCGTCCTGGAGCTCCGCCCGCGGGTGCAGCGGGCGTTCCCGGATCGGACGCTCGTAACGCTTTATGGCGGCAGCGAGGACCGCTGGAAGCGCGGCGACATTACACTCGCCACCACGCATCAGCTGATGCGTTTCGGACGAGCATTCGACCTGATCATCATCGATGAGCTCGATGCGTTTCCCTATCACAATAACAGCGAGCTGCAATTCGCAGCCTCACAAGTGTGCAAGCCCCAAGGGACATACATCTTCTTATCGGCCACCCCGCCTGCTCCCATGCAGAGGGCCGTCTCAAGAAACCAGCTGCCAAATGTGCGTGTACCGGTTCGCTTCCATCGTCATCCTCTTCCAGTTCCCCGGCTCCTGCATGCAACCCGTCGAAATCCGCTGCCTAACCCACTCAAACAAGCCCTTGCCGCTTCCCTAGCACGCGGTGCACAGCTGTTCGTTTTTGTATCCAGAATCCGGGAAGTGGACATCATAGTCAGCCGTCTGCAGGCTTTGTATGCTCAGCTTAGGATAGCGGGTACTTCTTCCACAGATCCGGACCGCACCGATAAAGTGAATGATTTTCGAAAGGGTCGTATTCGCATCTTGGTTACGACGACCATCCTAGAAAGAGGGGTGACTGTGCCTAAGACGGACGTGTTCATCTTGCAGGCAGACTCTACCTTATTCGACGAGGCCTCGCTTGTGCAGATGGCAGGACGTGCAGGAAGATCCAAAGACGACCCCAACGGGTTCGTATATTTCGTCTCCGCAGCCAAAACCAATGCACAAGCAGGAGCAATTCGCCAAATTCGTCAAATGAACCGAATGGCCCGCAAGAAAGGCTTTCTCATTATGCAGGGTAAAGGAGGGACGCTCGCTGAACCGGAACAGCCTCAACCGAACTCGAAATAAGCTATTGCAACACATCTGGAAGAAAAGCTTGCAAGCTATTGAGTCGCTACTACACCCCCGATCGAGCGGTTGCGCCTATTGTGACAGTCCCATCGGGACCAGACCTGCTTCCACCACCCATATACCTAGTCTATGCCTCAAGTGCTCAGAGCAGTTGAATTGGATTGATCCGGTACGATGTGAGACGTGTGGGCGTGGGGAACGGTGTGAAGATTGCCGGAGAAGGACGATTACTTATTTTACAGCCAGTCGCAGTGCCGTACGGTATTCTGAGTCAGTAAAGCCCTGGTTAGCCCGATTCAAGTACCGCGGCGACGAGCGTCTGAAGCTTTTATTTACCGATATGCTGGACCGTGCCTTTCATCAGAACTTCCATCATCGCATGGGAGGAATAGGTGCCCAAATCGATATGATATCCTACGTGMCTGTAAGTCCGGAACGGCTTGAGGAGAGGGGGTTCAATCAAGCTCAATTGTTGGCGGAAGAGCTGGGCAGGCGTCTGGGCATTCCTGTAGAACCCCTTCTTTTGCGGACCAAGCATACGGGCAAACAAAGCTTTAAGCGTCGATCGGAGCGGGTGGAGGACATGGAACATGCTTTTATCATTCATCCAGACGCTGGAAAACGGATATTAACTAAATGGGGATTTCGACCGATAACTATATTAATTATAGATGATGTGTATACGACAGGCAGTACGCTGAATCAATGTGCTAAAGTCATCAGCATACAGTTACCAGCTAACGTATACGGTCTGACTTGGGCCAGGTAGATGGTGGCATCATCACGGGAGTCTTCCAATCGATGCGTCGAATAGAAGAAGGGGTGTTCGTTATGGCGATGAACTTGGACAATTGTCCCCAGTGCGGGAAAGTTTATGTCAAGAACAGTTACAATATTTGCCCGAGTTGTCTTCGGGTGATCGAAGATCAATATCAGCTATGTGTGCAGTATTTGCGGAAACACCGATCATGCAGCATGCATGAGTTAAGTGAGGAAACCGGAGTTAGCGTGAGAACGATTACTCGATTTATTCGAGAGGGGCGTATTACGAACAGGGAAGCGCCTAATGTTCAGACACCGTGCGAAGTGTGTGGGGGAGTCATCAAAGAGGGCACGATCTGTGATAGCTGCCGACTTAAGCTAAAAACGGACGTGAATCACTTGAAGGAAGATGTGCTGCGAAAAGCGGAAGCCGAGCGAATACGGAACCCTACGTTCCAGATTAAAGACCGGGATGACAAAAAACGACCTTAACCACCACCGATACGTTCTGAATAATTACCACTAAATACCCACAGCGAGGCTCTAAACAATAGAGCCGATCTTTCCGATAAACAATGTAACGATATGGGTTCCAATGAAATGGAGCTCGAACGGGGTGATACTGAATGAAGATTAATGGCATCCACTCAGTAGGTGGACCGAATCCTTATAACCGCAACCAGGAAACTCGTACCTCAGAAGGGAAGAGCTCCAGGGAGAAGCAGAAGGACGAAGTACGAATTTCTTCCGAAGCACAGGAATTGCTAGAGGCCCAAGGCGGCAATGACGCGGATCGTCTCCAGAAGCTACAAGAGCTTAAGCATTCCGTATCTACGGGGACTTACCATGTAGAGGCGCGGCATATTGCGGAGAAGCTGCTCCCTTATTTGAAATAATCCATTTGGCGCAAGGAAAAGGGTGACGGCTCTTTATGGAAACTGTATTGAAAACAATGGATCAGATGATCGATGTGCATCGGGTCTTGATTCAGCTTGGGAATGAGAAGAAGACAGTGTTGATTCATAACGAGGTGGATCGGCTGTCTCAGATTACCCAGAAGGAAAATAAGCTGATTAAGCTTGTCGAAGATCTGGAGACACTTAGGATTCAGGCAGTGGGCGCTTTCTTGCGTGGTAAAGGGTTGTTTCCGGCAGGAGCGGTCAGCATAGGCGATCTGGCGAAGATCGTCGTCCGGATAGAAGACAAGGAAGCACTGACTTCCCGCGGCCAATTGCTGCATGGCCTTGTCCGCGAACTTAAGTCTATCCATCACATCAATAAGCAGCTCATCGAACATTCCCTTGCCTACATTGACTATTCGCTTGATCTGTTCTCGGCTTACCCGGAACAGGAGGCTACTTATACACATCCGTTGCACGATCAGTCGCACGCGCATCGCAACCGGATGTTCGACCGCAAGGCTTAACCGCGAGGCTAGCCGTCTTAGAGAGGACGAAGCTGGCATCGCTAGATTGAAAGGGGTAGTCACATGGGTTCCACATTTGGCGGTATAGAAATATCCAAGCGCAGCTTGTTTTCGCACCAAGCCGCGTTGACAACTACAGGGCATAACATTGCCAATTCCGATACGCGTGGCTATTCTCGACAAGTCGTTAACCTGGTCGCGGCTCGCCCGATGGAAGCCGTAGCAATGGCGCGTACGACAGTTCCCGGGCAGTCCGGACAAGGGGTAGAGTTTACTTCCATTACCCGGATCCGCGAGCGCTTTCTTGACCAGCAGTATTACAATGAGAACAAATCGTTTGGGGAATGGTCCGTTCGCAACGATTCCTTGGAGAAGTTGGAGGCGATCATCAATGAGCCTACCGACACCGGGATTAGACAAGTAATCACCAACTTCTGGAATGGCTGGCAAGAACTGAGCAAGATTCCGGATAACCTAACCGCTCGTTCGATTGTCAAAGAAAGTGCGATCGCCATGACCGACGCCTTCAACCATACATCCAAGCAATTGGCTGATCTCAAATCCGACTTAACCGATAACATCAACGTTAAGGTGACGGAGATCAACTCAACGATTAGTCAAATTGCCGCGCTGAACAAAGAAATATACCGGATCGAAGGCCTGGGCAACGATGCCAACGATATCCGCGACCAACGGGATGTTCTGACGGACGATTTGTCCAAGGTTATCAACCTCACAGTCGTGGAGACGGCCAACGGGTATGATATTTCAATGGGCAATGTTGAACTGGTGAATGGCTTTAATGTAACCACTACAGTCACTTCGCAATTGATGGAGCAATCGTTTACTAGCAAGAATCTGAGCAGTGGTGATATTTTCGGGATGATTACGGCTAGGGATTTGTATGTGAAGAGCTACAGTGATCAGTTGGACTCGATGGCGAGAGCTATGGTTCAGGGTGATGTGAAGGTGACTTTGCCGGCGGGAGTCGTGCTCCCCGAAGGGACAGTCATTAATGGAACCACGTACACCGGAACAGTTGCAGCACGGACGCTTTCTGCTCCTGTAGAGACGACGGTCAAGGGCTTCAATGGGCTGCACAGCTTGGGCTATGCCCTTGGGGATGGCGCTCCTCAGAAGGGCGGCGTGTTCTTCCAGACCAAGGATGGCAGCACCACCATTACAGCAAGCAATCTAAGTGTGAACCCTGACATCGTGAACAACGTGCAGAATATCGCCGCTTCCATGCGAACTTATATCGATCCGATCACCAACACGGAGAAGCTGGTCGTCGGCAACAACGACCTCGCCTTGCTTGCTGCTGGTTTGAAGGATAAGAAATTCGACTTCGATCCGAATCAGACGGGAACCGCCGTGCTGAATGGCGGGACGCTGGATGAGTTTTTCCGGGCAGTCGTGGGGCAGCTTGGCGTGCAGTCGCAGGAGTCGCAGCGTCAAGCGACGAACCAGAAGATCATGGTCGAGCAGGTCGACTCGCGTCGCCAATCCGTCAGCGGAGTGTCGCTGGATGAAGAGATGTCGAACATGATTAAGTTCCAGCACGCTTATAACGCTGCTGCTAGAGCGCTCACGTCTCAAGATGAAGTGTTGGACAAAATTATTAACGGAATGGGCCGCGTCGGTCTATAATCTAACTTCAGACACGGAGGTACCCTTATGGCGTTTCGCGTGACACAAGGCATGATGAATACGCAGATGCTGCGTAATCTGAATAACAATATGACCCGTATGGATAACTTGCAGAACCAGCTGTCCACCGGGAGAAGGATCAACAAGCCGTCGGATGATCCCGTGGGCATCAGCTTCTCGATGCGGTATCGCTCGGAGCTGTCGTCCAATGAGCAATATCAGAGCAATGTCGACGCCGGGCTATCGTGGCTCTCGTTCTCAGATACGACGATGAACCAAGCTGGATCTGTTATGCAGAGAGCACGTGAACTTGCTGTAGCTGCATCCAATGGAACGAACCCTCAAGCGGCACTGGATACAATGAAGAAGGAAGTCGACCAGCTATACGAGCAGATAGTGGATATCGGGAATAGTCAATTTAACGGAAAATATGTTTTTAACGGTCAATTGACAGATGTAAAACCGTATACGCTAGCGAACGCCAAGATTGAATCTACCGACAATTCTCTGATTGAGTTCGAAGTTGGGGCCGCAGTAAGAATTCCAGTCAATGTGCTAGGCAGTAAGATATTCGGCAATCCGACCGATCCGGATAATGTATTCAAGGCGATTCAGGACTTCAGCACAGCACTTGCTGCAGGTGATTTTACTGCTATTAACGATTCCGTCGACATCCTTGATTCGAGAATGACGAAGATGCTGGACGTTCGTGCCGATATTGGGGCGAAGACGAATCGAATCGAGCTCGTAGAAGCGCGTCTCAAGGATATTTCATTGAACGTGGAATCGCTGCAATCCAAGACGGAAGACGCCGATATGTCGATCGTGATCACGAACTTGAAGACAGACGAGAACGTGTATCAGGCTTCGCTCGCAGCGGGGTCGAAGCTGATTCAACCGAGCTTGATGGATTTCTTGCGGTAACCTTATTGGCAGTAAACCATGCATGAGAAAGGAGGCCAGGCTATGCCTTCCATCCCTCAGATCCAGATCAAGACGACTCCAGCAAGGATGAGTATTGATGCTGATCTTGGACGATATGAGATGAAGCAACCTCGGCCCACCTTTGAGCTGGAGCAGCCGCAGGCCAAGATGGAGATTAGCTCGCCCCGCGGCGAGCTAGAGATCGATCAGGACAAGGCTTGGGATGCCTTGGGATTGACGAACATTCTGGAAGTGATGAACCGGATCTTCGATCAGACGAAGAATCTCGTGCTGGAGGCTATTGGACACATCGTCGATGAAGGCAATCAGATGGGCGATATCGCGAAGAATAAGCAACTGATGATACCAGAACTGGCCAAGGACGTCACCGTCAGCTTTCCCCAATTCCAATACACAGGAGAAGCTTCCTACGACAATGTGGACATTCACTACACGGCCAGGAAAGCGGAGATTAATGTCACGCCAAGCAGCATCCAGTTGACGACTCATCCGAATCGGCCGGAAGTGAATTACACGCGTGGCAAATTGGACATCTATATGCAGCATTATGGTCAGGTTGAGATTACGCCTCCGGCTCTTGACGCAAGGGTGTAATACGATACAATCAAGTTATGAGGCAGTCCCACATCGGCTCCGGCAGGAGCTTCTCACACTACACGGTGCCGTCCTCTAGGGACGGCTTTGTCTTTATATGTCTGTTCTAATTCGACTAGCGGGAGTGGTAACTTAGCATGTTTGTAAATACGGTGCGTTTTGGTGAATTAGATATTCAACCGGAGAAAGTGTTGACCTTTGACCAAGGCTTGCCTGGATTTGAACAGCTGCGTACATTTACTCTGATTACGCCTGATCCAGAGGTGCCATTCACGTACCTACAGTCACTTGATAATGGAGAGATTGCCTTTATTCTGACGGACCCTTTCCTGTTCTACTCGAATTACGAGTTCGAGCTCACAGATGAGGCGATTGCGCAGCTGAAAGTCGTAGTTCCACAGGACGTGGCCGTGTGGTCGATCGTAACCGTTACCGGAGACATATCCTCCTCCACGATTAACTTGCTGGCCCCTGTCGTAATTCATGAGAAGTCGAGGTTGGGCAGACAGATCATCTTGCATGGAAGCGGGTATTATACAAAGCATCCGTTGGTGCAGCAGGAGCAAGATCACCCACTACCGGCCCGTGAGACCGCAGTCGGAGAGGAGACACCCGATGCTCGTTCTAACACGTAAGAAGGGCGAATCTATCATGATCGGTGATCAGATCGAGGTTATTGTCCTGTCTACAGAGGGTGATACGGTCAAGCTGGGCATCCAGGCGCCGAAGCAAGTGCAAGTGTACCGCAAGGAAATCTACGCCTCCATCCAGCAATCCAATCGGGAAGCGACTCAATCGATACTATTACCTCAGAAAATTGGTGAAATTTTTCGAAAACAGTCGAAAAGCGGAGATAACGAGAGAAAAGAATGAGCCTGCACTCAGAAAAGGGCGTTTTCTGTTAGAAAATGGCCCTTTTCTGATGCTCTCCCCCCTATAATATTGGAGGGAAAAACACGATATATACATTAGTCACTGATTTGGTCATGGCGGCCGACCTGATGAATCAGTCTGACCGACTACTCTTTCCCACAAGGACGTGGGAAACCTAATTCAAGGAGGAAGAATCACATGAGAATTAATCACAACTTGGCAGCACTGAACACACACCGTCAACTGAGCACGAACACAGCTGGAGCCAGCAAATCCCTGGAGAAGCTGTCTTCTGGACTTCGCATCAACCGCGCAGGAGATGATGCAGCTGGTCTTGCAATCTCGGAGAAGATGAGAGCACAGATCCGCGGCTTGGATCAAGCTCAACGTAATGCACAAGATGGTATCTCCATGATTCAAACAGCTGAAGGCGCCTTGACTGAATCGCATTCCATTCTCCAACGTATGCGTGAACTTGCTGGCCAATCTGCAAACGATACTAACGTAGGTATTGACCGTTCCGAGATTCAGAAGGAAATTAACCAATTGTCCTCTGAATTGAATCGAATCGGTAACACGACCGAGTTCAATACCCAGAAGCTGTTGAATGGCAGCGGGGAAGAAGTAACCTCCAAGTTAGCAACGCTTAACCGTGGTGGAGCAGTTGGCGTAACTGGTGCTTTCGCTACTGTTACTGCAGGTGTAAAGGAAGTACAAGGCATATATGCGGTAACAGTTGGCGCAACTCCTTTTCTAGCAGGCGCTACCGTATTGATTGGTGATCAGACCTTTACTGCAGTTGCCGGTCCAGCAGATGCTTCATTAGGTCAATTCAGCATTGACACTGATGCAAATGCACAAGCGGCAAGTTTGGGAGCAGCGATTAATGCTAATGCTACATTGAATGGCAGATTTGCAAACGTGGCTGTAGCTACAAATGTCATCACTTTAACCGAGAGAGCCGGACAAGCAACGGGAGTTGCTCTGAATGCTTCCACGGTGGGCGGTACAGGGACTATTGCGGCTGCTGCTGGAGCTCCAGCAAGCGTTAAGGAAGTTCAAGGCAAGGTTACTTTTAATGTAGATAAAGCATTCGAAGTGGCTGGACAAACATTGACTATTGGCGGGACCGCCCTGACGTCAGTTGCATCCAACGCCGCTGCAGGCCAATTCAATATTGACTCTGATCGTGAAAAGCAAGCTCTGTCGATCGCTAAAGCGATTAATTCCGACACTAGCGCTGGTCTAGGTGGAAGATTCGAAGCAACGGTTAAAGGAACTACGATTACTTTAACCGAGCGTGTCGGTAAAGCAACTGGTGTAGCTGTAGTTGCTCCTGCGGTCGCCGGTGTAGGTGCTGCAAGCGCTGGATCCTACACTTCGCAATTCGATACATTGGTAGCTGCAGGCGGTAAATTCACGATCGACGGCGTAGACATTAAGGTAACTTCCGATCCTGCTGACAAGGGCTTGGCTGATGGTACATCTGTACTAGCAGGCAGCACATTGAAGCAACAAGCAGATAACCTGGCAGGTGCCATTAATGCTAACGGATTGCTTGCAGCCAAATATACAGCCACTACAACCGGAGAGAAGCTTACGTTGACTCAGAAGGCAGGCAAAGAATCATTGGTTGCTCCTGAAGTGTCCGCAGACAGAAGCTCCAAGGACGTGTTCGAGGCAGCCTTCCAGATTGGCGCTAACTCCGGCCAATCCATGACGATCGTTATTGAAGATATGCGTGCGGAAGCATTGAAAGTGACCGGCACCAAAGCAGGAGATACCGTTACAGCCCAAAATGGACAAACGGCTTCCTATGTACAGACTGCTGTAGTATCGAATGGCTCCACGAATACAAACGTAGAGTATGCATTGGATGTATCGAGCCATCAGAAAGCATCTGCAGCTGTTAGTGTTGTGAACGATGCGATTGAGAAAATCTCGACACAGCGTTCCCAATTGGGTGCATTCCAAAACCGTTTGGAGCACACAATCAATAACTTGGGCGCTTCTTCCGAGAACCTGACAAGCGCTGAATCCCGTATCCGTGATGTGGATATGGCGAAAGAAATGATGGAGTTCACGAAGAACAACATTCTTTCCCAAGCTGCACAAGCTATGTTGGCGCAAGCGAACCAACAGCCTCAAGGCGTGCTTCAACTGCTTCGTTAATCTCCGTACATCTAGAGAGGCCCTGGTATTCCAGGGTCTCTTTTTACGTTCCAACAAAAAGTGGAATTCTCCTAATATTCCGATCTTCAACAACCGATATATACTATATAAAAATTTTTTTGGAGGGTTTATATGGATAGCAAACCTATCGGTATTGGCGCTACTCCCCCTTCCCTCTCGACAGGAACTGAGCAACCTACACCAACGATCATTCATACTACACAGGATCTGAAGAGAGCCGAGGCTCAGGGAGAGAATATCCCCGTAAGTGAAGAACAATTGATCAAAGCGATTAATAGGGCGATTAAAGCTACAGAGGGCACTGCCACGGAATTAAACTTCTCTGTACACAAGGTAACTAAGCAGATTATGGTGAAAATTATGGAGAAGGGCACAGGCCGAGTGATTCGGGAGATTCCTCCCGAGAAAATGCAGGATTTTGTCGCCAAGCTATGGGAGATGGCCGGAATTATGGTGGACGAGCGAAGATAATACAACTTATTTGATGAAGGAGGTTCAGACATGCCTATGCGCATAGCAGGTCTATCAGGTTTTGATGTAGATAGTACCGTTAAGCAAATGATGAAAGCCCAGGCGATTCCACTAGACAAGCTGGATCAGAAGAAACAGACATTCGAATGGCAGCGGGATGCTTATCGGGATGTCAACTTGAAGGTGACCGAATTCCGCAACAATAAGCTGTTCAACTTCAAACTGGAGAGCACTTTCAATAAGAAGGACATCTCCGTTACAGGTAATGCAGAGGCCGTCTCAGCTAAGGCAACCGCAGCGGCTATTAACGGAAGCATTTTGGTCAAGGTAGATACCTTAGCTACCCCTGCTGCTAATTACAGCGAGAATGCCATTACCCTGGATGGGTTCGACCCCACTAAGGCACTAAGCACCCAGAGTGCTAAGCTTGCTTATGGGACGACGATTCCTGCCGAATACAAGTTCAGCATTAATGGCGGCGAGGTCATCACGATCGATCCTACGAAGGAATCGTTGAATGATATTATTACCAAGATTAATGCCAACACCAATGTATCGGCTTTCTATGATGACGTGAACAAAAAGATCTCGTTCGTCTCCAAAGAGACGGGGCTTGTGAACGGCAATGCTAAGAATGGTGGATATATTACCTTTGAAGATAAGTCAGGATACTTCCTGAGTACAGTAGCTCAAATTAACGAGTCGGGCGCTAATAAGACAGCCGCTGCCAATGCCTCCATATCGATTAACGGCCTGCTTACTACCCGTACTAGCAATACGTTCCATGTGAACGGGATTGAGATTACGGCGACGAAGGGTGGCGGCGGAGCGGCTATGATTGAGCCGCGGACGAAGACCGATGAGATCATGGAATCGATCAAGACGTTCGTCTCAGATTATAATGATGTATTGAAGTCGCTGCAGGACAAGGTTGACGAGTCTAGAGACAGGAATTACACTCCGCTAACTCGAGAGCAACGGGATTCCATGGAAGCGGAACAGATCAACAAATGGGAGTCGAAGGCCAAATCCGGCATTATTCGCAGCGATGGACTTGTCAACAATATCATCAATACGTTGCGCAGCACCATAACCGGTCAAGTTGATACAGGAGATCCCAAAATCCGCTCGTTGTCTGATATAGGCATTAATACCGGTAAATATTACGAGAACGGGAAGCTGTACGTTGAAGATGAGGATAAGCTGCGGGCTGCCATCGACCGCAATCCGGAAGCGGTGAAGGCGCTTTTCACTCAGAATGAGAAGCCGGGTGCGGATTCGTCGGTCGTCGGTATTGGTGAACGATTGTACGCCTCGCTGAAGAACAATCTGGACGTCTTGACGTCGAAGGCCGGGCTAGCTAATGTTCCGTATGACACCAGTACGTTGACCAAGTATATCACCCAAGTCAACAAAGACATCGGGATCAAGGAGAAAAAGCTCAAGGAAGTGGAAAACGCATATTACACGAAGTTCGCGGCAATGGAGGCGGCGATGAACAAGTTTAATTCTCAGTCGTCCTATTTAACTAGCCAGTTCAGCGGTGGAAGCTAGCAATAAAAAGGATCACCACACATACGGGAGGGGCCTATGTGATTCAAGCACAACCTAATAAATACCTAGAGAATTCCATACAGACAGCATCTCCAGCACAATTACTCGTTATGCTATGCGACGGCGCCATTCGGTTTGGCAAGAAGAGCATCGTAGATATCCAGAATCAAGACTACGCCTCGGCGAATACGAATATTGGCAAAGTCCAGAATATCGTCAGTGAATTCATCATTACGCTCGATCAGAGCTCTCCATTAGCGGAGAACCTGATGAGGTTGTATGAGTACTTCAGCTACTTGCTGATCCAAGCGAATATGAAGAAAGATGTCGCTCCGATTCAAGAGGTGTTGGGGTACTTGTCCGAACTGAAAGAGACTTGGGTACAAGCGGCCAAGCTTTCCAACAGCCAGCGGCCAGGGACGCCTAATGGATAAGTGGCTCAAGGAGCTAGAACAGCTCACTGAGGGAGCTGCTGTACGTATCCAGGACATGACACATGAAGAACTGCTGCAGTTTGTCGAAGACCGCGGCAGGTTGATCGAGCAATGGAAACACTCCTACTCCGGGGCAGACCTGGAACAGGCTGCAGGGAATCCGGATTTGAAGCGCCGAGTATTCAAGCTGTTAGAACAGGACGGTGCCATTCGGGTACGTATGCAATTATTGTTGGACGAGTATGGGGGTTCCTTCAATAAAGTGCAAAAGGCTAAGATGCAAAAATCCGCATATGATGTCGAGTACACGCCGGACAGTTTGTTTTTTGACAAAAAGAAATAGGACCAACATAACCTTCTCCGGGTAACCGGTAGGAGGTTTTTTGTTGGCGGAATTGTGCATATGTGGGTGAAGGGCCTGTGGATAATGTGGATAACTCTGTGAATAAGTAATGAAAACAAGCTTTCATAATGTGAATGATTTGTAAATAGCCAAATTTTCTCACAATTTTCGAGGCGTCAGGCAACTGGAATCATTTAGGACAAGAAGTCGTGGTTTTGCATTGACAGCGTTCCGCGTCTGGTGATATATTCGAAATGTGGAATGACCACAGTTATTTGAAGACGAAGGGAATGTTCTGCATGCAAGGTAAAGTGAAATGGTTCAACGCAGAGAAGGGTTACGGGTTTATCGAGCGTGAAGACGGAGGAGACGTATTCGTTCATTTCTCTGCCATCCAATCCGATGGGTTCAAGACTTTGGAAGAAGGTCAAGCGGTTGAATTCGACATCGTAGAAGGCGCACGCGGACCGCAAGCAGCTAACGTCGTTAAGATCTAATCATCCGGCGTGTACCGCTGTATATAGATGGTTAATGAAAACGGTAGCTTACACACCTCGGATTTTCCGGGGTGTTTTATTTTTTGTCAAAACTATCAGAAAATTTTGAATAATTATTAAATTCTTTTGAAGATGGAATGTAAATATGATATAATAGAAGCATGAAGGGAGCTGTTGAACAATGAATTTCCATATTCGTGGTCAAAACATTCTTCTTACTGACGCGCTCAAGGATTATGCAACGAAGAAAATCGCCAGGCTCGAGCGGTATTTTGAAGCCCCTCCTACCACTGACGTACATGTGACGTTAAGTGTATCCAGGACCTTGCAAACGATTGAAGTTACGATTCCGCTACCAGGTGTTCTGCTCCGTGCAGAGGTACGCAACGAGGACATGTATGCCTCGATTGACCTGGTAACCGAGAAGCTGGAGAGACAGATCCGCAAGCACAAGACGAAGGCTAACCGCAAGTTCCGCCAAGAGGGAGGCATCAGATCTCTATTCCGCGAAAGTTATGAAGGGTCGGCTGCTACGGCGGTTCGTCAATTGGAAGAAGAGGATGAGCTTGAGCTGGTGCGCACGAAACGATTCAATCTGAAACCTATGGACATTGAAGAAGCCATTCTGCAGATGAACATGGTTGGACATAATTTCTTTGTATTCGCGAATTCGGAGTCGGAGAAGGTCAATGTTGTCTACAAGCGTAACGACGGCAAGTATGGCTTGATTGAACCGAACGCTTAATTTCACAATCTGAACCGCTCACAATTACACATAATCTGGGAAGCCTGATTCCGAAACGGATCGGGCTTTCTTTGCGTATAACAAGGAATATGGCATGGGGTTTAATTTGGATTGTTGCCACGCCCCTTGCAAACTGATACAATTTATGCAAACCATTTTTCAGGGCGTTTCATTAATAGGGACGAGCATTCAAGTGAAAGATATACACTGTAACGAAAGGGGTCTGACCTATGTTAGGACTCGTCAAAAAAATATTCGGCGACTCGAATGAGCGCGAAGTAAAGCGTCTCATGAAAGTAGCGGACTACATCAATGAACTGGAACCAAATTACAAAGCGTTGTCGGACGAACAGCTTGCGGAGAAGACGGTTGAATTCCGTTCGCGGCTAGAGCAAGGCGAGGAGCTCGATGATCTACTGCCAGAAGCGTTCGCAACGGTTCGTGAAGCCTCTTGGAGAGCACTAGGCAAGCGTCACTTTGATGTGCAAATGGTTGGCGGTATGGTTCTTCACGAAGGTCAGATCGCAGAGATGAAAACCGGGGAAGGGAAGACGCTGGTTGGTACGTTGCCCGTCTACCTGAATGCCCTGCTCGGTAAAGGCGTTCATGTCGTAACCGTGAATGATTACTTGGCACAACGAGACAGTGCGGAGATGGGGAAAATCTACTCCTTCCTGGGCATGACTGTTGGTGTGAACTTGAATAATCTGACGCATGAGCAGAAACAAGCGGCTTACGCATGCGATATTACGTACGGAACGAACAATGAGTTCGGATTCGATTATTTGCGTGACAATATGGTGTTGTATAAAGAACAGATGGTACAGCGCCCTCTGTATTTTGCCGTTATTGACGAAGTGGACTCCATTCTTGTGGATGAAGCACGTACCCCTCTCATTATTTCCGGGCAAGCGGCCAAGTCGACGGATCTGTATTACGATGCGGATCGTTTCGTTAGCCGATTGAAGGATGAAGACGACTATACCGTCGATATCAAAGTCCGTTCCGTCAACCTGACGGAAGCGGGTGTGGCGAAGGCGGAAAAGGCATTCGGGATTGAGAACTTGTTCGATCATCAGAACATTACGATCAACCATCATATTACACAGGCACTCAAGGCCCTCGCTATTATGAAGCGCGATGTCGATTATGTTGTCCAGGATGAAGAGGTCATCATCGTCGATGAGTTCACCGGTCGTCTCATGGTCGGCCGCCGTTACAGCGATGGACTGCACCAAGCGATCGAAGCGAAGGAGCAGATGAAGGTTCAGAATGAGAGCATGACGCTTGCAACCATAACGCTGCAGAACTACTTCCGGATGTACCGCAAGCTGGCCGGGATGACCGGTACGGCGAAGACAGAGGAAGAAGAATTCAAGAAGATTTATGGTCTGGAAGTTGTGACCGTGCCAACGAACCGGACGATGGTCCGTAATGACATGCCGGATATCGTGTACAAGAGCGAGAATGGTAAGTTCAAGGCGGTTGTGGAAGTGATCGTCGAGCGCCACAAGAAGAACCAACCCGTTCTAGTAGGTACGGTGTCGATTGAGAATTCAGAGAAGCTGTCTGAGCTGCTGAAGCGCAAGGGCATCCAGCATAAGGTTCTGAATGCGAAGTACCATGCCGAGGAAGCGGAGATCGTCTCCCGCGCAGGGCAACCTGGTTCAGTAACGATCGCTACGAATATGGCGGGCCGTGGTACTGACATTGTTCTGGGTGAGGGTGTCGCTGATGTTGGTGGACTGCATATCATAGGTACAGAGCGACATGAGAGCCGTCGTATCGATAATCAGTTGCGCGGACGTTCCGGTCGTCAGGGTGACCCGGGTTCCACTCAATTCTACTTGTCTATGCAAGATGAGCTCATGCGTCGATTCGGTGCAGAGAACATTATGGGCATGATGGACCGGATCGGCTTCGAGGAAGACCAACCGATCGAGAGCAAGCTGATCACCCGTGCGATTGAGTCCGCTCAGAAGCGGGTAGAAGGCAACAACTTCGACATGCGGAAGGTCGTCCTTCAGTATGACGATGTGATGAATCAACAGCGTGAGATCATTTATAAGCAGCGTAGAGAAGTGCTCTCCTCAGATAATATCAAAGAGATCGCTCTGGGGATGATCATGCCCGTCGTGGAGCGTATCGTGAATGCGCATTGTCCGGAGGACCAGGTACCGGAAGAATGGGAACTGGACGCCATTGCAGAATATGCGAATAGCACATTCCTGCAAGAGGATCAACTGACCAAGGAACAGCTATGGGGCAAGGAGAAGGAAGAGATGGTGGAATATATCCAGAATCTCATCCGGGAAATGTATGACCAACGCGAAGAAGAGATCACGCCAGAGATGATGCGGGAGTTCGAGAAGGTCGTCGTGCTCCGTGCGGTCGACAGCAAGTGGATGGATCACATCGACGCGATGGAACAGCTTCGTCAAGGGATTCACTTGCGTGCCTACGGCGGTACGGATCCGTTGCGGGAATATCAGTTCGAAGGCTTCGCCATGTTCCAAGAAATGATCGAGAACATTCAAGAAGAAGTAGCCAAATACGTGATGAAGGCGCATGTCGAATCCAACTTGGAACGTCAAGTTGTAGCAGAAGGTCAAGCTATGAATCATAAGCTGGCAGCGGAGGGCAATCGTCCAGCTGTGCGCGATGACAACAAAGTAGGACGCAATGACCCATGCCCATGCGGCAGCGGTAAGAAATACAAGCAGTGCCACGGCAAGTAAACAGACGCAAGTGAGTCTTGCGTTAGATTAGACAGCAATGGATGACAGCGGGCCTCCTCCATAGCAGAGCGTGTCAGCTCTGCTTCCAGGGGGCTTCGTGCGTGCAAGGATACTTATAGCGGATGGTGGCAAACTACCAATAAGGCGGCGAATGAAACATGTTAGATCCAGAGATCAAACAAGATTTACGTGAAGTGGCGAAACGCATCCAAGACCTTAGGGGGTCTCTTTGACTTAGATCTGAAGCTGGAACAAGTCGCTAACTTCGAAGAGAAGATGGGAGCACCGGACTTCTGGGACGATCCGGAGAAGGCGCAGCAGACGATCGGTGAGATGAATGCAGTCAAATCTGTCGTTGATGAATTTCAGGAGATGGCTGGGGAATACGACGATATTTCGGTTATGTTGGAGCTGGCTGAAGAAGAGGCTGACGAGGATATGGCTGCAGAGTTGGCAAGCTCGGTCCGAGTGCTGTACAGCAAGCTGGAAGCGTTCCAGCTGAAGCTGCTGCTTAGTCAGCCGTATGAC
The DNA here is from genome assembly GCF_056401635.1 of Paenibacillus sp. P4_E11. Taxonomy (NCBI): domain Bacteria; kingdom Bacillati; phylum Bacillota; class Bacilli; order Caryophanales; family Paenibacillaceae; genus Paenibacillus; species Paenibacillus sp. P4_E11. Next base: position 32,715 of record NZ_JBFUIX010000012.1, read on the forward strand.
AAGTTGAATGCAATCCTCGAGCTGCACCCGGGAGCGGGCGGGACAGAGTCGCAAGATTGGGCGGACATGCTGCTGCGGATGTACAAGCGCTATGCCGAGAAGTCGGGCTTCAAGGTCGAAGTTCTCGACTATTTGCCTGGGGATGAAGCGGGCGTGAAGAGCGTGACGCTTCTGATCAAAGGCTTCAATGCCTACGGATACCTGAAGGCGGAGAAAGGCGTGCATCGTCTTGTGCGGATATCGCCATTCGATGCTTCAGGGCGTAGACACACCTCGTTCGTCTCGTGCGATGTCGTGCCGGAGATCGAGGATGATGTGGAAGTCGAGATTCGCACGGAGGATCTAAAGGTCGATACGTACCGGGCAAGTGGCGCAGGCGGTCAGCATATCAATACGACAGACTCAGCCGTACGGATCACGCATATGCCTACAGGTATCGTCGTGACTTGTCAGACGGAACGTTCGCAGATCAAGAACCGTGAACGGGCGATGAAGCACTTACGATCCAAACTCTATGAGAAGAAGATCGAAGAACAATTGAAGCATATTGCAGAAATTCGTGGAGAACAGTCGGATATAGCCTGGGGCAGCCAAATTCGTTCCTACGTGTTCCATCCGTACAGCATGGTGAAGGACCATCGTACGTTGGCTGAGACCGGGAACGTTCAGGCCGTTATGGATGGAGAAATCAATCCTTTCATCGATGCATTCTTGCGGCTGCAAATAAACAATACCGACAGTTCTTCCTAACTCATAAAATGAGTTCATAATTAGCGGAACAAAGGATTATCCTACATACAAGCGTGTAGGGTAATCTGTTTTTTCTTGAAGAGCATGTAGGGTAAGGGGGTGACGATGGGTGAAGGAGAAAAAAGATCGTCGCAAGAAGCCACTGATTCAATTAGGAAGTCCGCTTCATCAGGTGTATGAATACGCACTCCTGTTGGCGGGCTGTTTCCTGATCGCGCTGAGCTTCAATCTATTCCTCAATCCGAATCAAATCGCTTCAGGCGGCGTGTCAGGCATCTCAACGATTGTGCAGCAATTACTCGGGTTCGAACCCGCTATCGTGCAATGGTTGTTGAATATCCCGTTGTTCATTCTGGGGTTGCTGCTCTTGGGCGGCCAGTTCGGCTTGAAGACAGCGGTGGGATCGGTTGTGCTGCCCCTCTTCGTCCTGCTGACACGCGACTGGGGACCGCTCACGGAGAATGTATTGCTTGCTACGATATATGGCGGGATCGGTGTAGGTGCTGGACTAGGTATTGTGTTCCGTGGACGTGCCTCCACAGGGGGACTGGATACGGCAGCACAGCTGCTTCACAAATTCACAGGGCTTCGCTACGGGCTTGGGATTGCCTTACTTGACGGGATCGTCATCTTGTCGGCAGGACTGATCTTCAGTCCAGAGAAAGCGCTGCTTGCATTAGTAGGGTTATATGTAACAACCAAGACGATTGATGTGGTGCAGTTAGGGTTCCGGTCTTCGAAAGTGGCGTTCGTCATCACCCGGGAAACGACGGCGATCCGCCAAGCCATTTTGTATGATTTGGACCGGGGATTGACGGAGCTCTCGGCGCATGGAGGCTTCACTGGCGAAGCTCGGCCTGTACTAATGGTCGTAGTCAGCCAGACGGAGGTAACGAGGTTGAAGGCGCTAGTCAAGTCCATTGATCCGTTGGCATTTATTATATTAGCAGATGCTACGGAAGTGCTGGGCGAAGGGTTTAAGCAGCAAATTTCGTATTGAATTATTATTCTATCGGTCGTATAATAATACATATCATTTTGAGCAACGTGTATGGGCATGTGAGGAGGCTGGGGAATGAGTGGCAAAGTGAAAGTAGCAATTGTTGGATCAACGGGTTACGGGGGCGTCGAACTTATTCGACTATTATTAGCTCATCCCAATGTGGAGATCGGTTCTGTTATTTCGTCATCCAGTGCAGGAGCGTCGATTGCAGAGGGCTATCCTCACTTGGGGGAAATCGTAACCGATAAGCTGGACGGCATGGATATTGAGGAGATGAAGCGCAAAGCGGACGTGGTGTTTCTCGCGGCTCCGCACGGTGTAAGCACCGAATTGTCTCCGAAGCTGTTGGATGCCGGCTTGAAGGTGATTGACGTTTCGGGTGACTACCGATTGAAGTCAGGCGAAGTATACGAGAAATGGTATAAGCATAAGCCAGCCGATCCGGCGTACTTGGCCAAAGCGGTATACGGTCTTGCCGATGTATTCAGCGAAGATAGCTTGGGAGCGGACCTGATTGCGAATCCGGGCTGCTTCCCGACCGCGACAACGTTGGCATTAGTGCCACTGGTGCAAGCGGGCTGGATTGATAACAAATCTATTATCGTGGACGCCAAAACAGGTGTGTCCGGGGCAGGACGCGGTCTTGGCCTAGTCTACCACTATTCAGAAATTAACGAGAACTTATTAGCTTATAAAGTGAACCGCCATCAGCACACGCCTGAGATCGAGCAAGTGTTGAGCCGTGTGGCTGGAGAAGAGGTAATCATCTCGTTCACGACGCATCTTGTACCGATGACGAGAGGGATTTTGGCTACTTGCTACGCTACCTTGAACGAGAAACGTACGGAAGAGGAAGTGTTGGAGCTATTCCGTCATACGTATGAGGGGCGCAAGTTTGTTCGTATTCGGGGAAAAGGCAAATGGCCGGCTACGAAAGAGGTGCTAGGTTCCAATTATTGTGATATTGGCGTATCGGTGGATGAGCGGACGAACCGTGTTACCGTCATATCGGTTATTGACAACCTTGTGAAAGGCGCTGCTGGCCAAGCGGTGCAAAACTTGAATTTGATGATGGGTTGGGACGAAGCGACCGGATTGCTGTTTTCGCCGGTCTATCCATAAGAGCAAGCTTGAGATTATAAGGGACAGGTGATGGGGAGAGATGTCGCAGCAAGGGCAATTTGTAGTAGTGGAGAATGGTTCAGTTACGACGCCTAAGGGATTCCGGGCAGGCGGACTGCACTGTGGATTGAAGAAGACGAAACGCAATGACCTGGGGGTTATCGTATGTGACGTGCCAGCGGAAGCAGCGGCCGTGTATACGCTGAACGCCTTCCAGGCGGCTCCGCTCAAAGTGACGAAGGAGAGCGTAGCCGTAGAGGGTAGGCTGCAAGTCATGCTCGTCAACAGCGGCAATGCCAACGCCTGCACGGGCCAGCAAGGCGAAGACGACGCGCGGACGATGCGTGCGGAAGCGGCTAGAGCATTCGGCGTGACGGAGCATTATGTTGGCGTCACCTCGACCGGTGTAATCGGAGAGCTGCTGAAGATGGACCGGGTGAACCCGGGCATAGTGGAGCTACCGAATGTCGTATCGGCTGACGAGAACGGGGGCGAATTGTTCTCGCAGGCGATCCTCACCACCGATTTGGTCAAAAAGGTGATTTGCGTACAGCTGCAGGTGAATGGGAAGACGGTTCACATTGCAGGTGCGGCCAAGGGCTCGGGCATGATCCATCCGAACATGGCGACGATGCTCGGCTTTATGACAACGGATGCCGTCATTTCGTCGGCGAATTTGCAAAAGCTGCTGAATTGGTCCACGGACATGACGTTCAACATGATCACAGTCGATGGCGATACGAGCACGAACGATATGGTGGTGACGATGGCGAGCGGGCTTGCTGGCAATGAGCCATTGGATCAAGGCCATGCGGATTGGGCGGCATTCGCCGCGGCGTTCCAATATGTCGGCGAATACTTGGCGAAGGCGATTGCCCGTGACGGCGAAGGCGCCACGAAGCTGATCGAGGTGACCGTGGCGAACGCGGCCTCCGAGGAAGCGGCAAGAGCGATTGCCAAGACGGTCATCGGTTCGAGTCTGGTGAAGTCAGCTTGCTTCGGAGCAGACGCCAACTGGGGACGTATTATCGCCGCAGTAGGACGTGCCGGGCAGCCTGTGAATACGGAAACCGTAGATATCCGGTTAGGCGACATTCCGGTGCTGGAGCAGTCCCGCCCGATTCCGTTCGATGACGCCAAAGCAACGGAATATCTCAAAGGCGAGTTCGTGCTCATTCATGTGGACCTGAACATGGGCGATGCATCGGCTACGGCTTGGGGATGCGACTTGACATATGACTATGTGAGAATCAACGCCGCTTATCGGACTTAAGAAGTTGTGGTAAAGGGGAATGAACGTAGGATGAGCAAGAAATGTTTTGTGATGAAATGCGGGGGGAGTACGCTCGCAGCACTGCCGGATTCGTTCTTCAACGACCTTCGTACGCTGCAAGCAGATGGGATGATTCCCGTCATCGTACACGGCGGTGGACCGGCAATATCCGACATGCTGGGCAAGCTCGGCATCGAGACGGAGTTCGTGGGAGGACTCCGCAAGACGAATGAAGATGTGCTGGATGTAGTCGAGATGGTGCTAGCCGGTCAGATCAACAAGGAGATTGTTCGCCGCATTCAACTGTCGGGCGGCCAAGCGCTCGGGCTGTCGGGTGAAGACGGCCATCTCATTCATGCCGAGCCAGTCGCCAATGCCAGTGAGATCGGTTTCGTAGGCGACGTCACGCATGTGAATGGAGCCCTAGTGCAGGGCGTAGTCGACTTGGGCTACATGCCAGTGATCGCGCCAATCGGGCTGGATAGCAACGGCCAACGATACAACATCAACGCGGATACGGCAGCAGGAGCCGTTGCCTCACATATCGGTGTGGAGCGCATGATCGTCGTGACCGATGTACCAGGCATCATGAAGGAGATTGACGGAGTGAAGCGGGTGCTGCCAGTGGTTACCGTGGCGGAGACCGAGGCAATGATCGCGAGCGGTGTCATCTACGGCGGCATGATTCCGAAGGTCAGAGCGGCTACGCAGTGCATCCAGGGTGATGTGCAGGAAGTCGTCATTGTGAACGGCAGCGAACCAGGCATACTCAGTAAAGTATTGAACGGCGATCCTATCGGGACGCGAATTACACGGGGAATGGAGTGAGAGGTATGAGCGAGCAGCAAAGCGCGTTGTTTCCGACGTATGCTAGATTTCCTATCACCATGGTAAAGGGCGAGGGCAGCAAGCTATGGGACGATCAAGGGAACGAATATATCGACTTCGCAAGCGGGATTGCCGTAACCAACTTGGGCCACGCACCTAAGCGGGTTAAGGATAAGCTGGTGGAGCAATTGGACCAGCTCTGGCACGTGAGCAACCTGTTCCACATTCCGAATCAGGAGAAGCTGGCGCAGCTCTTGACCGCTAATAGCTTCGCCGATGCCGTGTTCTTCTGCAACAGTGGAGCGGAGGCGAATGAAGCCGCGATTAAGATTGCTCGTCGGTACAATGCCAAGATTCTCGGGAATCAACGCTATGAAGTGATCTCGTTCCATACTTCGTTCCATGGTCGAACGTTGGCTACATTAACCGCGACCGGTCAGGATAAAGTAAAGGAAGGGTTTCACCCACTACCGGAAGGATTCGTTCATGCTCCCTATAATGACGTAGACGCCTTGAAATCGTTCGTGAACGAGAATACTTGTGCTATTATGTTGGAGTTCGTGCAGGGCGAGGGTGGAGTCATCCCGGCATCTCAGGCGTTCATCGATGAAGTGGTGCGACTATGTGAGGAACACGATCTGCTGCTGATTGCAGACGAGATCCAGACTGGAATGGGCCGTACAGGCAAGATGTTCGCATACGAGCACTATGGGATCGAGCCTGATATTATGACGCTGGCCAAGGGGCTTGGCAGCGGGTTCCCGATCGGTGCTATGCTGGGCAAAGCGAAGCTGCGTGATGCATTCTCCGCAGGCAGCCACGGTACGACCTTCGGCGGGACGCCAATCGCGACTGCGGCTGGAATTGCGACCATCGAGACGATGCTTGAAGAGAAGTTGGCGGATCGTGCTGCTCAGAAGGGCTCCTATATTCAATCGCAACTGAAGGAGAAGCTCGCTGACAACCCGTTGGTCATAACGATTCGAGGACTCGGGCTGCTTATCGGGATCGAGTGCACCGTTCCTGTGGCTGATCTAGTGACGGCCATGCATAAACAAGGATTGATCGTCATTAGTGCTGGACCGAATGTAATCCGATTACTGCCGAACTTCTTCGTAAGTGTGGAAGAGGCGGATCGCGGCATGGCGATCATCAGCAGTGTGTTGACGGAGAAAGCTGCTGTAACGGAAGGGTCATGACACGCCGAATAATGGATGAAGGATGTGAGTAACATGGCAGAAGCTACTATGGAAGAGATGATTTCCAGCCTGAAAGGCAGAGACTTTCTAGCGCTGGATGACTATACGCCGGAAGAGTTGCGATACTTGATCGATCTGGCGATTGATTTGAAGAAGAAGCAAAAGGCAGGCGAACCATTCCAGCCGCTTAAAGGCAAGACACTTGGCATGATATTCGAGAAGTCTTCCACCCGTACCCGGGTTTCGTTCGAAGTCGGGATGTACCAGCTTGGTGGGCACGCATTGTTCCTAAGCAAAAACGACCTGCAGCTAGGGCGCGGTGAGCCGGTATGGGATACAGCGCAAGTGATGTCCCGTTACTTGGACGGTATTATGATCCGTACATTCGCTCACCGGAACATTATCGAGCTGGCGCGCGGCGCGACAATTCCGGTCATTAACGGCCTGACTGACCTGGAGCATCCTTGCCAGGTGATGGCCGATTATCAGACGGTATTGGAGCACAAAGGGCACCTGAAAGGGCTCAAAATCGCCTATATCGGCGACGGAAATAATATGGTACACTCCTTAATGATGGGCGCGGCCAAGCTGGGCATGCACATTGCAGTAGCGTCGCCGGAAGGCTATATGCCGGACGCTGGCGTACATCGCGCTTCCAAGGAGAACGCAGCGTTGACCGGAGGATCGGTGCACGTATGCCAGGATCCGAAGGAAGCGATCGCCGATGCGGACGTTGTCTATACGGACGTATGGGCCAGCATGGGCTTCGAGGAAGAGCAGGAGAAGCGCGTTAAGGCATTCCGCAACTTCCAGGTCAATGAAGAGCTCGTGAAGTACGCGAAGAAAGATTATTTGTTCCTGCACTGCTTGCCTGCACATCGTGGTGAAGAAGTGAGCGAGGGCGTCATTGACGGCCAGCACTCGATCATCTTCGACCAGGCTGAGAATCGGTTGCATGCGCAAAAAGCCATTATGGCTGCTCTTATGTAAGTTTTCAATCTAACTTTCGAACTATTCGATATATTAAGTAAAGGGGAACCGAATCATGGCTAAAGATAAAATCGTACTCGCCTATTCCGGCGGGCTGGATACATCCGTCATCCTCACGTGGTTGAAGGAGACTTATGACGCGGAGATCATTGCATTCACCGCCGATATTGGGCAAGGAGACGAGCTGGATGGACTGGAAGAGAAGGCGCTGCGCACCGGAGCTTCCAAAGTATACATCGATGACTTGACGGAAGAATTCGCACGCGACTTCATCAACCCGATGTTCGCGGCAGGTGCCCTGTATGAAGGGCAATATTTGCTCGGCACGAGCATTGCCCGTCCGCTGATCGCGAAGCGTATGGTCGAGATTGCCCGCGCCGAGGGCGCTACCTACATTGCGCATGGCGCAACAGGGAAGGGCAACGACCAGGTCCGCTTCGAACTGACTGCGGCGGCACTCGCGCCTGAGATCTCCGTGATCGCGCCATGGCGCGACGAGTTGTTCCGCGAGACGTTCCCGGGACGCGCGGAGATGATCGCGTATGCCGAGAAGCACGGCATCAACGTGACGGCAAGTGCGGCCAAGCCGTACTCGACCGACCGCAACCTGCTGCATATCAGCTTCGAGAGCGGCATGCTGGAGGACCCTTGGTTCGACGCAGCAGCGGACTCCAACCGCGATATGTATGTACTGAGCGTAGATCCGCAAGATGCTCCGAATGAAGCGGAATACATCGAGCTGGAATTCGAGAAGGGACTCTGCGTTGCTGTGAATGGCGAGAAAATGATTCCTCTGAAAATCATGGAGACGTTGAACACGATCGGCGGCAAGCACGGAATCGGCCGCGTAGACATGGTCGAGAACCGTTTTGTAGGCATGAAGAGCCGCGGCGTATATGAGACGCCAGGCGGCACGATTCTGTTCGCCGCTCACCGTAAAATGGAATCACTCACAATGGATCGTGAAGTGATGCACCTGCGTGATGGCTTGATTCCGCGCTATGCATCACTCGTATACAACGGCTTCTGGTTCGCGCCGGAGCGGTTAGCTATTCAGGCACTTGTAACCGAGAGCCAGAAGAATGTGACCGGAACGGTCCGTCTGAAGCTGTACAAGGGCAACGTGATCGGCGCCGGCGTGAAGAGTCCGGTCAGCCTGTACAACCCGAACATCGCTACGATGGAAGCTGATCCAACGCAAGCTTATAACCAGAACGATGCGACAGGTTTCATCCGCTTGAATGCACTGCGGTTGAAGGTCGCGTCAGGCGTGCATCAGAACGCTGACAAGTAATAAGTCAGTGCTTGATGCACGAGCATGAGTTGTTGTGGCCGGGACGATTGAGATGATCGACGTGACTGATGTTGGATGTGACTGATGATGATCAGTGTGACTAATGTTGGAATGATCGCAGTGACCAAGTATGATCAGCATGACCCGGGATTTGGTAATCAGACGTCAAGTCGTGCTCGGACTACATGACACAACAGGGCTACAACCAGATGGGCCGCGCAAGCGGCCTATTTTTGAAGATAAGGTGTAAGGAAAAGAAGGGTCGGTCTGGCTATTGCCAAATAAAGGAACAGAGTTCCTCTATTCTAGACAATTGTTCAGATTCAGCAGAATTAGAGGAACTCAGTTCCGCTATTCGTCTCTTTTTCGCCCCAAAAGACCATTTAATATGAAATAAGGGAATTCAGTTCCTCTATTTTCACAAGATACGGCTGCAGACTCAGAATAGAGGAACTCAGTTCCCTAATTGTTAGAAGTTTTTCTCAGATAGAAAGAAAAAGGAGCGGGAAAATCGTGTCCAAGCTGTGGGGTGGGCGGTTCACCAAAAAAACCGATCAGTTAGTAGAAGAGTATACGGCTTCCATCATGTTCGACAAGGAACTGGCGGAAGAAGACATTCAGGGCAGTCTCGCTCATGTAGCGATGCTGGGTAAGCAAGGGATCTTGCCGATGGCCGACGTCGAGACGATTCAGGACGGGCTTCACCGGGTTATGAATCGGATTCGCCGCGGAGAAATGGAATTTTCCATCGGCGATGAAGATATTCATATGAACATCGAGAAGGCGCTCATCGACGATGTAGGGCCGGTGGGTGGTAAGCTCCACACGGGCCGCAGCCGGAATGACCAGGTCGCCACTGACATGCACCTGTACTTGCGCAAGCGCGTAGTAGAGTTCGTCGGGCTGTTGGCGAAGCTGCAGGAATCGCTGCTTACTCAGGCGAAGGCGAACCTGGACACAATTGTCCCGGGGTATACACATCTTCAGCGGGCGCAGCCGATCTTGTTTGCCCATCATCTGATGGCGTACGTATCGATGTTCCAGCGTGACGCGGAGCGCTTGCAGGACAGCTACAAGCGGATTAACATGCTGCCGCTGGGTGCTGGTGCTTTGGCGGGGACGACGTTCCCGATCGACCGGCATTTTGTCGCGGCGCAGCTCGGGTTCGAGCGTGTGTACGAGAACAGTCTCGACGCGGTAAGCGATCGTGACTTCATCGTAGAGTTCCTATCGAACGCTTCGATGATTATGCTGCATTTGTCGCGCTTTTGCGAAGAGCTTGTGTTGTGGTCCAGCACCGAGTTCCAATTCGTCGAGCTGGATGACGCGTTTTGCACAGGAAGCAGCATTATGCCTCAGAAGAAAAACCCGGATGTGGCCGAGCTGGTGCGGGGGAAAACCGGACGCGTGTACGGCAATCTCATGGGCATGCTAACAGTGCTCAAATCGCTGCCGCTCGCCTACAACAAGGATATGCAAGAAGACAAAGAAGGTATGTTTGATACCGTACGCACGCTGCAGGGAGCTCTTCAGCTGTTTGCGCCGATGGTAGCCACGATGAAGGTGAACAAGGACCGGATGCGTCAAGCGGTGAATCAGGATTTTTCCAACGCGACCGATATTGCCGATTTCTTGGTGAACAAAGGGTTGCCGTTCCGCCAGGCGCATGAAGTTATCGGGAAGACCGTCCTGTACTGCATTCAGAACAAGAAATATTTGCTAGACCTGACACTCGACGAGTTCACCCAGTTCTCCAAGCTGTTCGATGAGCAGATATACAAAGTACTGCAGCCGGAGCAGGTCGTCAACGCGCGCAACGTATATGGAGGAACGGCCTCCAATCAAGTCGCGGAAGCGATTGAGCGTGCCGAGCAGGAATGGCAGAAGGCGCAGGCTTGGGTAGACACTTATTTGGAGAAGAGCAAGTAACAGATTCGAGCTGGGTCTATAGGAAGTCCCTGGGACGTAACAAGTCTCGGGGGCTTTTTTTCTATTGCCGAAAAGCCCCCGTGATCGAGTGGAATGTCGGGCCGCTGATGCCGTCTTCCAGCATATTGCGTTTCTCCTTGGGGTTGGGATTGGGTTTGGACGGTTGGGTCTCATTGGACCGGTTTCGGGCGACTAAGGTTGGTTGAGGCTGATAGGTGTCTTTGGAGATAAGCTCCTTGGTTTCTACCGTTCCATTCTGACGGCGTATTCGATAAGTTTCTACCACATAACCCGGCTTACCTTCTTGTAATAGCGTTTCTTGTCCAGCTGCCAATGTCGGGTTGACGACTACTTTTACAGGTGGAGTAATCGTTTCAATCGTGTTGGAGACAATTTCGTAGGACAAAGCTTCAGACATGCGACCGAACAGCTTGACGGTAATGCCGGTATCGGTGACGTCGGTGCGAATTTGCAGGTAGCTGCCTGTATTGTTACGAAACTTGAAGTTGATCCACCCGTCCGCATATGTGGCGTCCTGTCCCAGCGGAGCATAGCTGATCGGCAGAGAGTGATTCCGGCGTTCCGTAATTTGCAGTCCGGCGCGAAGTACTGCGTTGTACAAAGTCGTGGACACTTGGCAAATGCCTCCTCCGATGCCTGGCACGAGCTTACCGTTCAGAATGACGGGGGCTTCTTTGAAGCCGAACTGTTGCTGAGTCGCGCGGATTATTTGACTGTAATCGAATTCCTCCTCAGGCTTCAGAATCGTATCGTGTATCGTTTGCGCTGTGGATCGGATGTTATGTTTGCGCCCCTCTCCGCTTATGGGGAAAAACGTACTGAATTCTATGATCTTGCGGTCGATCCCTTCGGCTCGCAGTGTATCTACGGTAACCGTAGGTGCAATCGTTTCGAGCGGGAGGGTGATGACGGTTGGCTCAGTGGGTGTAGTTGTAGGCAAGGCCATTAGTCGGAGGACTGCCGAACGCTGACCTCCGATGGATTCGGCAGGGGCTGCGATCAGCCCCCGGAATATCCGCTCGGCGGTTGTGCCGAGCTCCAGCACGAGCGCGTCGGCGTTGACTTGGGCCGCCGACTTGCCCGGTACATAGCCGACTCGATCGTCGGCGGTAATGACGCGGCGCGCCTCCTGTGGGCGCGCTTGCAGCAGTTGCGGCCACAGCGAGCCGACGGCGCGCAGCGCGGCTGTGCGGTCCGCGTGCAGCTCAAGCGGCACGCGCGCATCGCGCATGCTCCAGCGGGCGCGGGCGCGCTGGAGCTTGGAGCCGCGGAACAGCTGCGCGGCGGCCGCCTCTAGGCGGGACACGTCCACGTTCAGGCCTAGCTCCGCTAGGCTGAACGTGCCCGCCGTTGCCGCCGTGCCCGCTGCCGCGCCGTAGCTGCCCGCCGCCGCGCCGTAGCTGCCCGCCGTGGCCGCCGTAGCCGCCGTGCCCGCCGCCGCGCCGTAGCTGGCCGCCGTAGCCGCCGTGCCCGCCGCCGCGCCTTCCGGCAGCACAAAGCGGACGCGGCTCTGCAGCAGCGCCTCCAGCCGCCGCTGCAGCTCGTCGCGGAAGTCGGCCTCGCGCACCCCGGCCACCCGCCATTCTCCCCACACAAAGCCTGTGGGGAATGTATGCTGCCCGGCGTAAGCCGCCAGTCCGGCAAAACCGATCCCCCACACGATGAGGGTGATCAGCAAGACGGTGTTCCACTTTCGTATCGATCGTATCCGCATATTCCCGCGCTCCTTGCCTTTACTGCTTGGTTGGTTAGTTGTTCCAATTCGCTCTCCCGCCACGATTATCCCGCTAGCCTGTACATCTCATCTATATGCGCCAGGTCGTCCAACTATTTCCACCCGTCCTATTTCGACATTTCTTCAAATCAGCGAAAAAAAAGAGATCTCCAGCAACAATGTGTTGAATTTCACCAATTCATAGAGGATTTGCGGCATTTATGTCGAACCCTTATAAGCTAACTATTTTCAGGATGTGATGGTATTGATCGAATTGCAGGATGTTTGGAAGACGTACCCCGACGGCACGCACGCCCTGAGAGGGGTCAGTGTCAAGATCGATTCGAATGAATTCGTTTATGTAGTGGGTCCTTCCGGTGCCGGAAAGTCCACATTCATGAAATTAATATATCGCGAAGAGCGCCCAACCAAAGGACATATTTTCGTCAACGGGTTTAATCTGGAACGGTTGAAGCAGCGGAAAATCCCTTATGTCCGACGCAACATCGGCGTGATTTTTCAAGATTTCAAGCTGCTGCCTAAGATGACCGTGTATGAAAATGTCGCTTTCGCGATGGAAGTTGTCGAAGCACCGAAGAAGCTGATCAAGAAACGCACACTTGATGTGTTGGAATTGGTAAGGCTTCGCGGGAAGACGGGTTCCTACCCGAATCAGCTATCCGGCGGCGAACAGCAGCGCGTAGCGATTGCCCGGGCGATCGTCAACAACCCCTCGGTGATTATTGCGGACGAACCTACCGGGAATTTGGATCCTGAGACGTCATGGGAAATTATGAAGCTGATGGAGGAAATCAACTTTCGCGGTGCAACCATCGTCATGGCTACCCATAACCGGGAAATCGTTAACACGATGCGCAAACGGGTGTTGGCTATCGAGCACGGACTTATCGCACGGGATGAGCTGAGGGGGGAGTACGGCTATGAAGATTAGAACCTTCATCCGTCACACCCGAGAGGGGACTCGCAACGTCATTCGGAACGGTTGGATGACCTTCGCATCCGTTGGCGCTATCGCCATCTCGCTCTTTATTCTGGGCGTGTTCCTCATTCTAGCTTTGAACGTGAACTATTTAGCTACACAGATTGAGAGCCAGGTAGAGATAAGGGTATATCTAGAGGTCAACACACCGGATGCCCAGATGAATAATGTGCGCAAGGAAATTGAGGCCCTGCCTAATGTCAGCAACGTCGCTTTTATTTCCAAAGAGGACGGGCTCAAACTGCTGAGGGAGAAGTTAGGCGAAGACGGTCGCGAGCTGCTGGAAGGCTTCGATGGAGACAACAATCCGTTGAACGACTCGTTTACCGTAGAAGTGGACGACCCGCATGCCGTCAATCAAGTGGCGGATCAGATCAAGCTGATTAACAACGGGAAAAATCCACAGCCGATCTACAAGATCAGCTATGGCAAGGGAACCGTTGAGACGCTGTTCAAAATAACGGGCATTGTCCGCAATGTAGGCCTCGTCTTTGTAGCTATGCTAGCGTTTACCGCGATGTTCCTGATCTCCAACACGATCAAGATCACCATCGTCGCCAGACGCAAAGAGATTGGCATTATGAAGCTTGTCGGCGCTACCAATGGATTCATTCGCTGGCCTTTCTTCATCGAGGGTGGGCTGCTCGGCATCACTGGCTCTGCTATTCCCGTTGTTGTCCTGTTATACGGATACATGGAATTGTACAACTATACGAAGCTGGAGCTCGGCCTGATGCTGATCAAGCTGATCCCCCTTCAGGATTTATTCTGGCCGGTTACCGGCCTGCTGCTCGGCATCGGGGTCATGATCGGCATATGGGGAACGCTGCTGTCGGTACGCAAGTTTTTGCGGGTATAAGAAAGGCCTGTCGTCGGATGATGGCGGGTAATGGAGTGAAATGGAAGAAGGAGGATCGATTGATTTTGAAAAAAACGACACTGTCCCTCATCCTGGCTGTTTGCATAACAGTACTGGTTACACTTCCGAATACGGGGTATGCGCTAACGGATAAAGAAATTGAGAATCAGCTGGATCTGAACAAGAAGAAGGCGGCTGACGCAGTCAAGAAGCAACTGGACGCTGATAAGCAGAAGAAAGATGTTGTTCAGCAGAAGGCACAAGAGCTCAAGAACGCTCAGGAGCTGGCTACTCAAATCGAGGATCAGAACGACCAACTGACTGCCTTGAACAAGCAAACGAATCAAGTAACGGAAGAGCTGAAACAGACGAACAAGCAGCTCGTTGAAGCAGAAGATCGGGTCACGGCCAGGGACAATATGATGAAATCCCGAGTACGGCTGATGTATACGAACGGATTCGTTTCGTACTTGGAAGTGCTGCTGGAGGCGACCAGCTTCACTGATTTCCTGGATCGCTATCAGGCTCTGAAATCAATTGTAGGACAAGATAAGGAAATATTGGCAGCGAACAAGAAGGACCGGCAGGCAGTTGAGGTAAAGAAGGGCGAAGTGGAGACGCAATTGACACAAGTGCAGACGTTAGCCACCCAGGCCGAATTGATCAAGAATGCGCTCGTCACGAAGGAGAAAGAAAAGGAAGTACTGATCGCCAGCCTAGCCAACAAGGAAAAGGCGCTTGAAATGATCAGTGATCAGCAGCAGCAAGAGTCGGTCAAGCTAGCTAATGAGAACAAGGTGCTCCTCCAGAAGCAGCGGGAGAATCAGGCGGCTAAGGTAGCGGCTCCTTCACCTTATACGGGCGGGCAACTTTCCTGGCCATTGCCAGGCAGAACGATGCTTTCCTCCGGGTTCGGCTACCGCGTCGATCCGATTAATAAATCCGATGCCAACCATACAGGAATTGATATTCCCGCACCTGCAGGAACAGCGATCATGGCGGCCGAGTCGGGAACGGTCATCATCGCCCGTTATGTGAACGGCTATGGCAACACCGTCGTTATCGATCACGGGTCGATCCAGTCATGGTACGGTCATATTCGGAACAATGGCATTGTCGTGAAGGAAGGCGACGATGTGAAGCGCGGTCAGAAGATTGCTGAAGTAGGCTCTACTGGGCGCTCTACAGGCAATCACTTGCATTTTGAGATTCGTAAGAACGATACGCCGGTCAGTCCACTTCCTTATGTGACGGCCAAGTAGGATTCATTTCCAGCTCGACTCATAAATCGTACATGCCTGTCATACAATAGGAACGTGCATCTAATAGAAGTCGGGTATGAAGGGCGGTGCGAACCGAATGTTTTTGAGAGGCCGCAATCTAGTTATTTTTATCGCCTTCTTGCTGTTGGGGATGTTTGCCAGCAGCATTTTGACATTGACCATCGTGCAGCCATCAAGCACTTCGGGCAAGGCGAAGCCCCCCTCCTCAGCAACAGCTGGATTCTCAGCGGAGGAATTGAAGAAGCTGTCGACCACGTACAAGCTAATTCAGGATAATTATGTGTCCGAAGTGGACAAGACCAAGGTCATTGACGGAGCTGTCAATGGGATGCTTGCTGCACTGGACGATCCGTACACCACCTATATGGATAAGAAGGAAGCCGGACAATTCCAGGACATTCTGAATTCCACCTTTCAAGGGATAGGAGCGGAAGTATCGCTTGAAGAGGGGCGAGTGAAGGTCGTTTCGCCGATTAAGGGTTCACCTGCAGAGAAAGCGGGTATTCTGGCCAATGATGTCATTACGGCAGTGAATGGCGAGAAGCTGGATGGGTTGAACTTGACCGAAGCCGTGAGCAAGATTCGTGGACCGAAGGGTTCGCAAGCGAAACTGCAAATTATGCGTACAGGTATGGAAGCGATTGAGGTCATCGTCGTACGTGACGATATTCCAGTCGAGACGGTGTATTCCGAGATGCTCGAAGGTCAGGTGGGCAAGATCGAGATCCGTGAATTCGTCCAGCATACCGCACAGAAGTTCAAAGAAGCGCTCAAGCAGCTGGAAGATCAGGGAATGAAAGGCTTGGTCATCGACGTTCGGAACAATCCGGGTGGACTGTTCCCTGCTGTAATCGAGATGTCGGAGCCGTTCGTTCCATCAGGCAAATCGATTGTGCAGGTGGAAGACCGAGAAGGACAGAAGCAAGCGACTGTTTCCAAGGGAGCCGGCAAGAAATATCCGGTCGCGGTTCTGATCAACAACGGCAGCGCGAGTGCGTCCGAGATTATGGCAGGTGCTCTTCAGGAAATGGGCGGTGCTAAGCTCGTTGGAGAGAAGACGTACGGCAAGGGCACGGTTCAGATCACGTTCGACAAGGAACTCGGTGACGGCAGTAACATCAAGATGACGATTATGAAGTGGCTCACCCCGAACGGTACATGGATACACAAGAAAGGGATTGCTCCTGATATGTTGGTTGAGCAGCCTGCTTTCTTCAAGGTAGCACCACTTACGAAGAAGACGGTCCTGAAGCAGGATATGACAGGCGAAGATGTGAAAAACCTGCAGATCATGCTGGACGGGATCGGGCAGACACCAGGGCGAATGGACGGATACTTCAACGATAAGACCGTTATCGCGGTCAAGGCGTTCCAAAGGCTGAACAACTTGCCAGTAACGGGCGAAGTCGACGAGAAGACGGCGCAGAAGCTGGAAGAGATGGTAGCGAAGGAAATTCGTAGTCCGAAAAATGATTTGCAGCTGAAATCGGCCGTACAGTACGTACAAGGGGCCGCTGGAAAATAAGGAACGGTAATGACTGGGAATTTACGCGTCAGGGCAGGATATTCGGTCCTTCGCGTCGAAAATAGGAGAGAAGGGGAGCACTCGACCTTCTTTCCTTTTTTGTATTGGATATGTTTTGTGTAAAAGGAGACAGTCTCATGGATGTGACTCTTGACGTTCTAGATCGAATGCTGCAAGCTTTCTTGCACGGATTGATTCAACCGTTTTACTACATAGGTATTCTCTTTGTAGCTTTTCAATATCACAAGCAAATTCAGCTGGAGCGAAAGCTGTTCTCTACCCGGCTGCATTCCTTGCTGGATACGACTTGGCGAACCGTTCTGGCCGGCATTGTGGCCGGGTTCATCGGTTCTGTCGTGATGGCCTTTGTGGGCGCTACGCTTACACAGGAGGCCTTGTGGTGGGTGTGGGGAATAACGATTGTGCTGGCTTTATTCCGGATTCGATTCCTATGCATGGCCTACGCGGTCGGTGTGCTTGGCATTCTGCATGAAGTTGCAGCCATGTTCCCAGCATGGGGAGAAGGGACGTCGTTCGAAGGGGTCGTCGGGTCGCTCAAAGATTTGCCGATGACGGCGCTCCTGGCTATGGTTGGGATTCTTCATCTGATGGAAGCCGGATTTGTTAGATGGCAAGGAAGTAAGATGGCCATGCCGCTCTTCGTGGAAAACAAACGCGGACGGATGATCGGCAGCTATCGACTGCAGCAGTTCTGGCCGGTTCCGTTGTTCCTGCTCGTTCCAATGGCAGGGGGCTCGTCGTCTGAACTGCCATGGACACCGCTGCTCGGAGGCGATGTATGGGCTTCAGGGTGGAGTATAGCGGCGTTCCCGGTGTTGCTCGGATATGCCGAATCCACACTCTCCCGATTGCCGCGCGAGAAAGTGGCTTTGAGTGCGAAGCGTCTGCTTCTCTATGCGTTGGTTGTGCTGGGTTTGGCGGCATTAGCGGAATGGCTGCCTCCTCTGATTGCCCTCGTTTCCTTCCTGGTCATTGTGCTGCATGAAGCGATTATATGGCTGGGTGAACGTGCAGAACTGCAAGAGCCGCCACGATTTGTACACGGGGACCGAGGATTGACGATTCTAGCGGTATTGCCCAACGGGCCTGCAGCCGAGATGGGTCTGGAAGCAGGAGAAGTCATCGTCAAAGTGAACGGCATCGCCATCGCTACTCGAATAGAGCTGCATCAGGCATTGAGTGCCAATCCCGCGTACAGCAAGCTGGAAGTGCTCAATCTGGAAGGCCAGAGCAAGTTCGTCGGACGTGCTATTTTCGCAGATGATCATTACCAGTTGGGCGTAGTGCTCTGTCCGGACGACCAAGTACGTTACTACGCTCCAATGAAAGAGAGAAGCTTGATCGGGTTGTGGAAGCGTTCATGGAAAGGGAGACCGTCAAGGCCGCAGCCGGGAGAGACGGTATAGAATAGATCAGTTGTTTGCAGGGAGACGGAAACGTCTCTTTTTTTTGCGGCGGAATCTCCAACTCTGTATCTGTCCAGGTAGGGTTGGATTTGCAAGAAACGGGTAATAGTTGTATAATGGACGGGAACAAACATTCGTAACGATACATTTACAATCTAACTATAGAGCAGGAGAGTTGGCGCAGGGTGATGAAGGATAACATTGATATTGTCGTCAATCCCAAGTCGTTTGAACTAGTATCGGAATTCGAGCCGCAGGGCGATCAGCCGGAAGCGATCAAGGAGCTTGTAGCCGGTGTGCTGGAAGGCAAGAGGGAGCAGACGCTGCTGGGTGCAACCGGGACGGGTAAGACGTTTACAGCTGCCCAAGTGATTGCGAAGCTGAATCGGCCAACCTTGATTATTGCTCACAACAAGACGCTTGCCGCCCAGCTGTGCAGCGAATTCCAAGAGTTTTTCCCCAACAACGCAGTCTCCTACTTCGTCAGTTACTACGACTATTACCAGCCTGAAGCTTACATTGCCTCCTCCGACACTTACATCGAGAAAGATTCCAGCATCAATGAAGAGATCGATAAGCTTCGACATTCGGCTACCAGCTCCTTGTTCGAACGCAGAGACGTCATTATCGTAGCCAGCGTATCGTGCATCTACGGGTTAGGATCGCCGAAGGAATATCGGGATCTCGTGCTGTCTCTTCGAGTTGGAATGGAACGCCCTCGCAATCAAATCTTGCATCTGCTGGTCGATATCCAGTATCAACGCAACGATTTGAACTTTGTCCGGGGGACGTTTCGCGTACGCGGAGACGTTATTGAGATCTTCCCGGCTTCGCGCGGGGAACAGGCGATTCGGGTCGAGCTGTTCGGCGATGAGATTGAGCGGATTACGGAGATTAACGTCTTAACCGGCGAAATACTCGGGGAACGCGACCATGTAGCCATCTTCCCGGCCTCTCACTTCGTGACGCATGAGGATCGGATGAAGCTTGCCCTTGTTGACATCGAGCGTGAGCTGGAGGAGCGTCTGGCTGAGCTGAAGGAGAACGGTAAGCTTCTTGAGGCGCAGCGGCTGGAACAGCGCACCCGATACGATATTGAGATGATGCAGGAGATGGGTTTCTGTTCCGGCATTGAGAACTATTCAGGACCGTTGACGTTCCGGGAACGGGGCGCAACCCCATATACGTTAATGGACTATTTTCCGGATGATATGCTCATTATGGTCGATGAATCGCACGTAACACTGCCACAGATTCGCGGGATGTACAACGGAGACCGCGCTCGGAAGGAAGTGCTCGTAGAGCATGGCTTCCGCTTGCCGTCTGCCTTGGATAACCGCCCGCTGCGATTCGAGGAGTTCGAGGGGAAGATCAGTCAAGCTATATATATTTCCGCTACACCAGGCCCCTATGAGACGGAACATTGTCCGACAATGGTACAACAGATCATTCGTCCGACCGGTCTAGTAGATCCGCACATCGAAGTACGTCCGACTAAAGGGCAGATTGACGATTTGATCGGGGAAATCAACGACCGGATTAGTAAGGATGAGCGGGTACTTGTCACCACACTGACGAAGAAGATGTCGGAGGACTTGACCGACTACTTGAAGGAGATTGGTATCAAGGTGCGCTACTTGCATTCGGATATCAAGACTCTGGAGCGGATGCAGCTGCTGCGCGATCTACGGCTGGGTGTGTACCATGTATTGATCGGGATTAACTTGTTGAGGGAAGGCTTGGACCTTCCAGAAGTATCGCTCGTCGCGATTCTGGATGCAGACAAGGAAGGCTTCCTGCGTTCCGAGCGTTCACTCATTCAGACAATCGGCCGTGCAGCCCGGAACTCGGAAGGTCACGTTATCTTGTACGGCGATAAGATTACGGATTCGATGGACAAGGCGATTCGAGAGACGGATCGTCGTCGCGCCATCCAAGAGTCGTACAATGTCGAGCATGGGATTACCCCGCAGACCATTCAGAAGAAAGTGCGAGACGTCATTGAAGCGACGAAGGTTGCCGAGCAGAAGGCAGATTATTTGGGCTCGTTCAAGGACGAGAAGATGTCCAAGAAAGACCGCGCTGCGATGATCGAACGTCTGGAAGTGGAGATGAAGGAAGCGGCGAAGAACCTGCAGTTCGAGCGTGCGGCTGAGCTTCGCGATGCTGTATTGGAGCTGAAGGCACAGCAGCAATGAATATAGGCAGGCTCCAAATCCTGCTTGTTTCCCCTTTCCCTTGCACGTGATAGGATAGATAGAATGACCTTGGTTTGGTGAGAGGATGGTAGCTGTGGCACATGATAAGATCGTAATTAAGGGAGCTCGTGCTCATAACCTGAAAAATATAGACGTAACAATTCCGCGTGATAAGTTTGTCGTCTTGACCGGACTTAGCGGCTCGGGGAAATCGTCGCTCGCTTTCGATACGATATATGCGGAAGGTCAACGCCGTTACGTGGAGTCACTGTCTGCGTATGCCAGACAATTTCTAGGCAATATGGATAAGCCTGATGTGGATTCAATCGAGGGGCTGTCGCCCGCGATCTCCATTGACCAGAAGACGACAAGCCGGAACCCGCGTTCGACCGTAGGTACGGTAACGGAGATCTATGACTACCTCCGGCTACTGTTCGCCCGGATCGGGCGCCCGCATTGTCCGGTGCACGGTATCGAGATTAGCGCGCAGACTGTCGAGCAGATGGTGGACCGCATTATGGAATACCCGGAGCGCACCAAGCTGCAGATCTTGGCACCAATCGTATCTGGCCGCAAGGGCGAGCATTCGAAGCTGTTAGCCGACATTCAGAAGCAAGGCTTCGTTCGTGTGCGAGTGAACGGCGAGATTAAGGACTTATCGGAGAAGATCGAGCTCGACAAGAACAAGAAGCATTCGCTCGAAGTTGTGGTCGATCGAATTATTGTGAAGGACGATGTGCATAGTCGCTTGGCCGATTCACTGGAGACAGCGTTGAAGTTGTCCGAAGGCCGGGTCATTGTCGATGTAATGGAGAAGGAAGAGCTGCTGTTCAGCCAGAAGCTGGCCTGTCCGGAATGCGGCTTCAGCATTGAGGAATTAGCACCCCGGATGTTCTCCTTCAACAGTCCTTTCGGAGCTTGTCCGGATTGCGACGGACTTGGCGTCAAGATGATTGTTGACCCGGATCTGCTCGTACCGAATGCCGAGATGACCATTGATGACGGTGCGTTCGAAGCATGGGCCGGTAGTACGTCGAACTACTACCCGCAGTTCCTCGCTTCGGTCTGTGAGCATTATCGTATTCCGCGTGATCAGCCGGTCTCTTCCTTCACGCCGGAGCAGATGAAGAAGCTGCTCTACGGAACTGGAGGAGAGAAGGTCCGGTTCCGCTACGAGAACGACTTCGGGCATACGAAGGAAGCGATGGTACCTTTCGAGGGCATTGTACGTAATCTGGAGCGCCGCTATCGAGACACCGGGTCGGATGGCATTCGTGAGTATATTGAGCAATATATGAGTGCGAAGCCTTGCCAGGGTTGCAAGGGACAGCGCTTGAAGCCGGAGAGCTTGGCGGTGTCCATCGGTGCCAAGAATATCGCCTATGTAACGCAACTATCGATTGGGGAAGCCTCGGACTTCTTCGGCGGCCTGGATTTGACGCCAAAGGAACAGACAATCGCTAACCTCGTGCTGAAGGAGATTAGTGCCCGGTTGGGGTTCCTTGTGAACGTCGGTCTGGATTACTTGTCGCTCAGTCGCTCGGCGGGAACCTTATCTGGCGGTGAGGCGCAGCGTATCCGATTGGCTACGCAGATTGGCTCCAGTCTGATGGGCGTCCTCTACATTCTCGACGAGCCGAGTATCGGCTTGCATCAGCGCGACAATGACCGTCTCATTCAGACGTTGGAGCATATGCGCGACTTGGGCAACACGCTCATCGTCGTCGAGCACGATGAAGACACGATGCTGGCGGCCGACTACATTATTGACATCGGACCAGGGGCGGGCATTCATGGCGGTCAGGTTGTAGCGGAAGGAACACCGCAGGAGATCATGAAGGACCCGAACTCATTGACTGGCCTGTACTTGTCGGGTAAGAAGTTCATCCCGATTCCGCTGCCGCGCCGAAAGCCGAATGGGAAGTGGCTGGAAGTTCGGGGGGCCAAGGAGAACAACCTGCGCGGCGTGAATGCGAAGTTCCCGTTAGGTGTATTCACTTGCGTGACCGGTGTATCCGGTTCAGGCAAGAGTACACTGATTAATGAGATCTTATATAAGACGCTGGCGCGCGACTTGAACAAGGCGAAGGCTAGACCGGGGGAATACAAGGAACTGAAAGGTCTGGAGCATCTCGAGAAGGTTATTGATATCGACCAATCCCCCATCGGGCGTACCCCTCGATCCAATCCTGCTACTTACACGGGGTTGTTCGACGATATCCGCGACGTATTCTCCAACACAACAGAAGCGAAGGTGCGAGGCTACAAGAAGGGCCGGTTCAGCTTCAACGTGAAGGGCGGTCGTTGTGAGGCGTGTCGGGGTGATGGGATTATTAAGATCGAGATGCATTTTCTGCCCGACGTCTATGTACCTTGTGAGATTTGCAAGGGCAAGCGGTACAATCGCGAAACGCTGGAAGTGAAGTACAAAGGCAGGACGATCGCAGAAGTGCTTGAGCTGACCATCGAGGATGGCTGTGAGTTCTTCAAGAACATTCCGCGCATCCATCGCAAACTGCAGACGCTGCTTGATGTGGGTCTGGGCTATATGAAGTTGGGCCAACCGGCAACCACACTATCAGGTGGAGAAGCGCAGCGGGTTAAGCTGGCAGCTGAGTTGTACCGTCGCAGTACAGGCAAGACGATGTACATTCTGGATGAGCCGACAACGGGGCTGCATATCGATGATATCGACCGTCTGTTGGTCGTGCTTCACCGACTTGTAGATAGTGGGGAATCGGTGCTCGTCATTGAACACAATCTGGATGTCATTAAGACGGCTGACTATATTGTCGACCTTGGTCCAGAGGGTGGTAACCGCGGAGGCACGATTGTTGCTGCGGGATCACCTGAGGAAGTTGTGAAGGTGCCGGAATCGTATACAGGCAAGTATTTGAAGCCGATTCTGGAGCGGGATCGCAAGCGAACAGAAAATGCTCAGGCTGAAGCTCAAGCCAACGCGGGGAAGGATAGTTCTGAGAAGAAGCGTAAGAAAGAACAAGAGAATGCTGTGGTTTAGACCTAAGACACTACGACTAGCATAAGGATGGGGCCTAATTCAGAGGCTCCTTTTTCTTGATGCAGGATCGCCAATCAAGGAGATTGAAGGATATGCAGTTGCATCCGCTTCAGCCAGAAGAGGCTATGGAAATAGGCAAGTGGAGATACGAAGGGATATATGCCTTCTACAACTCGGTAGAAAGCCCGGAGGCATTAACAGAATTGTTGGATGGCTCCTATTATGCTGTACGTGCCGATAATGGGGAGTTGATCGGCTTTTTCTGTCTCGGTCCTAATGCTCAAGTGCCAGCCGGAAGAGCCGAAGGTCTATATGAAGGGCTGAATGTGATCGATTTAGGCTTAGGTATGAGGCCGGCACTGACCGGTCAAGGACTAGGCTCGTCCTTCCTTCATGTAGGGTTGCAGTTTGTGAGAGAGCAGTTGAAGTCGAGCACAATACGGTTAACGGTAGCTTGTTTTAACGAACGGGCGATTAGACTGTATAGCCAATCAGGGTTTGTAGAAGTCGCCACTTTCGAAAGTAAGGGAACACCTTTTAACATCATGGAGTACCAGATAGTGAGACAACTAATATCCTCGCAATCCTTGTTATAGATAATGGAAGGGATGGGCATCTTATGCTTACGGGGAAGTTGGAGAAGTGCCCTAAGTGTGGGATGAGTATCCTTATGGATTCCATAAGAAAATGTTATAAGCTTGCCCAACGGCTTCATAAAGGTGACAAACTTGTTAACTTTGGAGAAAGGACTTGCAACCGTTGAAGATGCAGGATAACATAGATGAAGATGCGTATACTGTCTGTTTACACGAAGGAGGTCACAGGCTATGTTCCTGGCTGAAGAAGCCGCAAAGACGGCAAGCCGTTTTCAAACGTTTGATGTGTTCGTCATTCTGTTTACGATTGTACTTGCCATCGCGTTGTTGCGTTCATTGGCGGCACCGATCAAAAATAAATTCGCTATTGGCTTCGCAGCGGTAAGTCTAATCGTGTTCCTGTTCATGGACGTGCTTATGGTGAAGTACTGGTTAAGCTAGGTTACATAGGATGTCCGGGACGGATACATGGACAAAACTAGAGAGCGTGTACAAACTAAGAAGTTCTGGGATTGGCGCAATGGTGCGCGTATGCCAGAACTTTTTTGCTTTTTAATCTAACAGGTCCGAAGCGCTAACGGCGATACGGACCTGTCTTCATTAGCCTATCATGCCAGGTGAGGCTGTCGATTAACTGTGTACAGAAGGAGTGGAAAGTGAAAAAGAGGACCCCGGCGAGTTTTGGCTTGAACCTCCATACCGCGAAATCCCTTATACAATCAAGGGAGGTTCAAACAAGATGTTTGAGCTCACGGGGTCCCCGCAAAGTACTCGGATTATGCTCCAAAGCTCATCTTCACTTTGTGGGGTATAGGGGGCGATCCAGGACGACACCGGCTTCAAGCAGCAGATCAATTCGGCCTGCATTGCCGCAGCACAGGGTATCACCAGAATCAGTCGAAGCCTGAAGCGTGAAGGCCAAGGCTCTCTCGACATCCTTCACCTGTGCAGGGCGGCGCTACTGTAGGGGCCTTCTGTGGCAGTCGTCTTCTTCTCCTCGATGCTGCAAGTGGTAAGCTCGAGCGCGAGGTGGAGTTGCCCGGCCACGTGCATGCAGCAACCGAGCATCCGGACGGCCTCTACTTCGCAGTGGAGGACGTGCTGTACCGGTTGGAGCTGTAAAGGACGAATGCACCAAGACCTAGCGGTGATCCTCCGCTAGGTTTTTCTATTAAGTTGAAAGTAAGGGCGGAGTCCGCCAATTTTCAAGTACCATTTTCAGAACAGATTAGGTACAGTTAAGGAAGTAGAGGGGGCGGTTCGATGAGTATGAACATGGGTGGCGGCGATTTCGGTTTTGGAGGCGGTATGGGCGGCGGAGGTGGAGGAGGTGGCGGTGGTAACCGCTACAGGATGCGGGAGCTGGCCAAGAATGAGAAGTTCGACTGGGTCATTGTCCGGCGCGTTCTACTCTCGTTCATCCCTTATTGGCCGCGTGCAGTCTGGATCGTCTTGCTGCTGCTTGTGACAGCTGTTGGGAATCTAGCCCCCGCATGGCTGACCCAGCGAATCATCGACGACGGAATATTAAAAGGCAACACGGAGACGGTCATCACCTTATCGCTGTATTTGGTTGGCATTGTGCTTGCGGTAGGGTTGATCGGTGTCTGGCAGAGCTGGCTGAACAATTCCATCGCGCAAAATGTGATGGCGGATTATCGACTGTCCTTATTCGAGCATATTCAGAAGCAATCGATCCATTTCTTCGCCTCGCGCCAGTCAGGTGAGCTGGTGTCCCGCGTCATGAATGACGTCACCGCGATTCAGAACGTGGTTACCTCCACCTTGATCGGCCTTGTGAATAACTTGCTCATTATATTGAGCACGCTGTTCCTCATGTTCCACATGAACTGGAAGCTGACGATTCTGGCGCTGCTTGTTGTACCCGGTTTCGTGCTGCCGACTCAGCGTGTAGGTCGATTTCGGCAAAAGCTGCAAAATGAAATTCAGCAGCGGATGTCCTCTATGACCGTGCAACTAAGCGAATCGTTCGGGGTGAGCGGGGCGCTGCTGACTCAAATATTCAGTCGGGAGAAGTCGCAGGGCGAGGAGTTCTCGAAGGTCAACGGGGAACTGCGCAATCTACAAATCCGCCAGACGCTAGTTGGGCGGTGGCTGTTCATGTGGCTAGGGATGTTCTCGTCCTTCGGACCGGCTATTCTGTGGGGGTACGGAGGCTGGCTCGTCATCCATAATCAGATGGGGATCGGGGTTATCGTCTCCTTCACCACGCTGTTAGGCCGTTTGTACGGGCCGCTTAGCCAACTGACACAGCTGCATGTGAATGTGTATTCTTCCTTTGCCTTGTTCCGACGCATATTCGCCATGTTGGATACGGAGCCGGAGATCAAGGGTGGTTCGGTTCAAATACCACCCGGAAGCGTGAACGGGCGAATCCAGTTGGAAGACGTGTCATATGCCTATCGCAAATCGGGGGAAGAACGTTACGAACCGGTGCTGAAGCATATTAATCTCCAGGTGGAACCACGTCAATTGGTGGCGATCGTAGGGCCGAGCGGAGCAGGCAAGACGACACTCATGAACCTGATTCCGCGCTTCGCAGACCCGCAGTCCGGTTCGGTGCGGTTGGACGGTCAAGACATCCGGGAGTTGACGTTGCCGGCGCTGAGAACGCAGATGGGTCTTGTGCCGCAGGACCCGTTCTTTTTCCACGACACGATCTATAACAATTTGTTGTTCGCCAACCCGACTGCCGGGATGAAGGAGATTGAAGAAGCTTGCCAGGCTGCGCAAATTCACGAGTTGATTGCCGGCTTGCCGGAAGGGTATGAGACGATGGTAGGCGAGCGCGGGTATCGATTATCCGGCGGGGAACGACAGCGACTGGCGATTGCCCGTGTCCTGCTCCGCGCCCCGCGCATCGTCTTGCTGGATGAGGCGACAAGCTCGCTGGATACGCTGGTCGAGCGGCAAATTCAGCATGCGCTGGAGGTGCTGATGAAGGACCGGACCGCAATCGTCATCGCCCACCGGCTATCGACGATTCTGAAGGCGGATCAGATCGTCGTGCTGGAAGCGGGGCAGATCGTGGCGAGCGGCACCCATGAGGCGCTACTGGACAGTTCCCCGCTGTATCGGCAGCTGTATGAGGCGCAGTTCGTGGCGCGAGGGGAAGCGGGTGCCTCATAGCGTGAATGAATCGACAGCCTCTGAGCATCATCTACAGCGAGAACAAGCCTTTATAGATGCGCAGCACCGTCTCGGTGTTCCCGCTGTACACGATGATGGCCAGCAGGACGATGAGCTGGGTGATAGCGCAGCGGAAGTAGAAGAAGCGGGCCGATACTTTGCGGCGCTGGACGAGTGACTGCTGCAGCAAGCTCTCCAGCCCGATAAGTGTGCCATGATAGACGCCCCATAGCAGGTACAGCCAGCTGAAGCCGTGCCAGAGGCCGATCAGCACCATGATGAGCAGTGACACCCCAGCCGCAGCCCATCGAGATGAGAGCTGCCGGGAGAAGATCATGAAGATGTGATCGCGGAACCAATCGCCAAGCGTAGCGTGCCAGTTGCGCCAATATTGGGTCAATGTGGGCGAGAGGAACGGCTGCTTGAAGTTTTCCGGAATCGAATAGCCCATTAACCGGCCGAAGCCGATCGCGATGTCGGAGTACCCGGAGAAATCAAAGTAGATCAAGGCGTAGAACCAGACCATCAGGAATAAGCTTCTCGCCGGATCAAGGTCCTGCTCTAGCACGGACTTGAACACGGTGGTCATGGCCGCTACGAGCACGACTTTTTTGAACAACCCGAGAATAATACGTTTGACGCCGGCTTCAAAGTCCGCGGCCCCCACCGTGTAAGGTTTTTTGGAGTCGGCGATAAAGTCCCGGAACTTCAGAATCGGGCCGGAAGTAAACGTAGGAATAAACAGCAAATAGTTCACATAATCGAGCATCGGTGCTCTTCCATCCCGGCCAACATAGTAGGCGAAGTAGAACGAGTCGATGACCTTGAGTACGGTATAGATGAGGCCGAATGTGTAGATGGCATCGAAGTAGGGGTGATCGAACACCCCCATCCAGAACAGACGAATGATGGTAACCCCGGCAATGTTGAGGGCAATAAGGGTGAGAAACCACATCTTGCGCCACGAGCCGACATAGCAGAGAAACAAGTAGGCCGCATAGTTAATCAACGTGTAGGCAACAGAGAACAGGAATAGCTTCTGGCTGAACACCAGCAAGAAGAACAGATTGAAGGCGAGCACAAGCACGCGTTTATTCGGTTTCCACCACCGGGTCAGCATCAGAACGGCAACCATGCCGAACAACGCGACCAAGGCGTACATATTCAACAAATAGGACATGCGGGAACTCCTTGGTTAATCGACATTCTTCGAATCAAACCTCAAAATCCTTCGTAAATAAACAATCCCTTACCTGTGAAGGCGATCAGGACGGCGGTCAGCATAAGCAAATAGACGACTACTTCGAAGAGTTTGCGAAAGACTGGAGCCATACGTCCACCTCCCGGGTAAATTGCGGTGCGCCAACCTCGCGGTTCAAATGCACCAGATCGTGAAACTTGTCGGCCGTATAGGAATCGGACAAATCCAATACCGGAACGTTAGCGGCCTTCAGCGTCTGCCCAAGCTGTTCCTTGAGCGGTTTCCAATAGCCTGGTTGCGGATAAGCCGGATCCGGATTGAGCGGCATGATGACGACCTTCAGCGGAAGCTGCTGCTTGTGGGTGTAGGCGATGATCCAATCCAGAGCGGACAAGTTATCACGCATCTCATCAAGCGTCATCCAGTTGAACAGCTTCTCGTAGCGCTCCCAGTCGGCCTTGAGCGATTCCGGCTTACTAGGACCGAAGTACAACTCCTTGTCGATCCATCGGGGTTCGTACGTATGCAGGTCCAGTTCGCCGCGCTTCGCACCGGCCCAGACGTTCTGCACAAGTTCTTTGCCAGAATCCTTGAAATAGTCCCGATAAAAGTAAAGGTAGGGCTGATACCATCGCTTGAACCAGGGGTACGTGGGGTCCGTCTGCAGTTGATCGAGCATCGTGTGCGCGTCAATGCCGATCACAAGCTGGTCTTCTACGTCATACTTGTGTTTCTGGAGAATTAACTTCAAGTCGGTCAGCTTGCCATAAGCCAGCCCCAGCTCCACAAGCGGGGATTGGGCTTTATCCTCCATGTAGGCCCCAGTAACAGCGGAATTTCCAAAAAAAACGGGACCCGATCGATCCCAATGATGATGATAAAGCGTTTTGGTAAAATCGTCTTTGTAAAAGCGCCGGCTCGTAGACATCGGATCCCATAAGGAGACAGACGTATCCAAGAGCATGAATGCAGCGAGTAGAAGCAAAACGAAGCTGTTGCGGCGCACGGCAGATTTCAGAGGGCTGAGTATCGAACCGCCGCCGCTTCTGCCGTTCCGGCCGCCGCTCTTCCCGCCCCTGTTGCGGGGGCCGAGAGGAAGGCTGTCTTCTGCACTGGCTAAGGGAGCGGAATGGCCATTGCTGCTATCGTTGCTGTTGCTATTGGCGCTAATATTACGATTGGTACTATTGCTGCTAGACATGATCGTTCACTCTTTTATTAGATCGATTTGGATTGCCAAGCTCGGTACTGCTCGCGGAATGCGGTCGGCCATTGCCCTTCATCCAAGCCATACTGGGCCAGGAAAGCGAATACCCACCGCTCGATTCCGAAACCGAGGCAGCCCGTCGTCGCCGGTCGCTTACCAGTCTTGATGTCGAATGCGCTGCCGAATGCCGTGCTGTGGAAGTTGACCGAGCTGCAGGCAATCGACTTGTTGATCCGCGGAATCGTGAGCCGCATCTCATACTTCATCTCTTGGTTGCGTTGGAACGAGGCTTTCACTTGAAAGTCGTTCGTGAAGAACGGGTCGTTGGCGTTTTCAATGACACAATCGAGTTCCCACTCTTCCGCCAGCTGTTTCAGGTGCTCAACGGCCTTCAGACGATTCTCGCGAACGAATTCGGGTTTGCCTACGAAAATCACTTCCCGCATGCTGAAATCCAGCAGCCGACCGAAGTCACCGTGATTATGCGACTCGTAGCGATGGCATTTGGCCACGGCCGTGGCAATAATCCCGTCCCCGTCCAACGTCTCGCCCTGCAGTCCCTCGTAGCAATGGTAGCAAGTCGAAGGGTTCATCGCGAACTTGGGCTTCGGCATATGATGGTTCAGATCCAGCTCGGCCTCCGGTTTCCAGCCTCCTGCTTCGCGGATCGTCTGGGAGAACGACTCGATCACATCGAGATCGTCGCGCAGGTGGGACAAGAAATGAAGATGCTCCGGGAACGAAGTGAAGTGGTTCGTCTTATCTAACGTAGTCAGGTGAATGATAGCCGGATAAGTCTCTTCCTTGGCTCCGAACGCCTGAGCGATCTTTGTGACGAACGAGTAGTCGAAGAAGCGCATCAGACTGGAGAAAGGCTCCCGGAACAGGAACAGCCCCTGATCCAACACCTTGATTACTTTCTTCTCCACTAACTCTGCGATGATATCACCATCGTAGGGCATAGGCCCCTTACGTTCGTACAGAATGTGTTCCTTGAAGCCGAAGTCGCCCTTAGAGAACCGCTCAATCAGCCGTTCCACATGTGCGACAATCCGGTCGTTGCCGCCCGGGGAGTGATGGACAATGTGCAGATCCGTGCCGTCCAGCCAAATTCGCTCAATCGCCTCATCAACGAAAGATGAAGCGTATTTCACTTGTCCGTGCTGGTTAGGGTCGAGACGTTGCAGAGAGACGACGCATTCCATTTGTTCCGTAGTCTGTTCCATGGCCGTCGCCTACCTCCCCGTCTTCTTCGTAATAAACTCGGCGATTTCGTGGATCGTATTGAGCGGATACAACATGAGGTCCTGGTTCGTGACCTGCAAGCCGTACGTTTTCTCGATATGTGCGATTAAAGCGGTAGCTCCGATGGAGTCAATGTAGCCGTAATCGAACAGATGCACCTCTTGAGTGAAATCGCGGTCATCGGGCTCGATCTCGTAGCGTTCGCGAATATGTTGTTCCAACTGCTGAGCGATTTGTTCCATGATCGGGTAACACCATCCTTCCTGCTGGGTCATCTTCGTCTATTGTTTTGCCGTACTTCGAGCTATTTTTTATGAAGTGTAATGGAAGTCTTCTCACCGAAATGCGTGATCGTATACGTATTGTTGCCTTCTGCTTCGAACTTGTCGATCTTCAAATCGCTACCCTCGATCGTGAGTGGAGTTGGACTGAACAGCTTGATCTGCTGCATGCCGTCCGACTGAAGCGCGATCGTCCACGTCTTGCCATTCTTGTCGATCGTGATCGGGACATTGGAACGAATAACATGCAGGTCGGGCTGTTTCCAATCGACAGCGATCGACGTCTTGCCCTGAAGACCAACATACACCTTCTTGTCTTTCTTGGTCACGATGTCGGAGCTTGTGCCGAATGGGACGTTGGCGTATGTTTTACCCGGTTCGAATACAACACCTACCGCATCTCGATATTCCTCTGCCATCTCAGCAGGTACCGCACTCGAGTCAGCCTTCACCGATAAGCTGAGATGTTTGCCGCTGCCGATCCGATTCTTCACTGTATCCAACAAATAAGTGAACCAGCTTCGGGTTACCTGAATATCGCTCTTCATGGCGGCTATCGTAGCGCGTGCCATCTGCGGCTCGGAGACGAAGTTGTAGTCGTAATCGGTCCGAAGCCGATCGAAGAACTGGGCAAACTTCGTCAATTCGTTCAGCTTGTTCTGATCCTGATATTCGATATGCTCGAAATAATTAATCGGCATGTCCAGCTTAGCGAATGCGTGGTACAGGTCGGTATTATCGAGCTTGGGATCTTCCTCGTTGAACGCGAGCTTCTTGCCTGGCGTGTACAGCAGCATCGGCTGCTTGAACGAATCATCGGCGAGCAGGAACGGGAAGCCCCAGATGAAGTCTTGTCCCCATTGCGGATCAAGTGGATCGTTCGGCGGTTTGAAGCCGAAGTTGAACCAGATGTCCGCGTCGTTCTCATTGCGCAGCGTCTGCAGGTTGTCGTTATTGCTGATGCGCCACGTATGCTGGTTTGTTCCGGTCAACTTCCAAGGAATGCCGAGCTTGTCGAACGCTTGGCGGTGAAGGGCGATCTCTTCCTTCTCCTGCTGGTCGCTCACGTAGCTGTGCATGAACAAGTGGGGATACAGCTCCAGCTTGTTCTTCTTGGTGTAAGTGAGAAACTCGTCCAGTTGCTGTTTATAGGGAAATTCCGGATCGTCGATCGTAACCGGCTTGCTGTATTCCACTTGGCCGACGATCAGGTCCTCTTTGCCGTCATGGTTCAAGTCGTACCAGACCGGCACGGAGAACTGGCCGCCGACGAGCGCTTTCGTGCCCATCTGATTGTTCGTCTTGCCGTTCAGCGGCCCTTGGGCCAACCAACGGTCGAATCGATCCAACTGGTCGTACACCAGCACATCGCCTTGGCTGTTGCCGATCGTGAGATCTGGCTTGCCATCGGCGTTCAAGTCTCGGATCGACGGCGCGGCGTACTTCGCCGGGATGTCGAACAGCGTGACGCCTGCCTCGAAGCGCAGCGGCTCGCCCTTGATGCCGCGGTATAGCGTCACGCGGCCGCTGGCGTCGCCGACGACGAGATCGGCTGTGCCGTCGCCGTCGACGTCGCCAAGGGCGGGCGCGGCGTGGCCGGCCGCCGCTGCGATAGGCGCGGTCGCGTTGCCGCGGCCCGCGACAAGCGGCACCGGCGCGGCGAACACGCCGCCCGGCCGTTGCAGCGCCGCGAGTACGCGGCCATCGGCTCCGCCGACGACGAGGTCGGCGCGCCCGTCGCCGTCGAGATCGCCAGCGGCGATCGCGGCGTAGCCGCTAGCGACCCGCAGCGGCTCGCCAGCGGTCGAGCTAGCGCCGCCAGCCGCTGTGCTTCCGGCCGCGCCCCCGCTGGCCGCCAGCCGTACCGGCTGCCCGGTCGCGAAGGCGTCCGGGTAGGCCGTACCGGTCGGCACCTGCTGCGTCGACGTCTTCAGGCCGACATTGCGGAACCACGTGATCGAGCCGTCTTGACTGCCTGCCAGCAGGTCCGGCTTGCCGTCGCCGTCCAGGTCGGCGAACGCCGGATAGGCACGGTACGGCAGCTCGAGCTTAGTTCCCAGGTCGGTAGACGGTTCACCTTGCTTGATCGGATAGCCCTCCATGTACAGCAAGTTGTCTCCGCTCAGCAGATGCGTCCCACTGGAGTAGAACGAATTCGGAAACTCGCCGACGAATTCGGGCTGTGCCGTCGATCCGGTGTTCAGATGAACGACGATCCCTTCGTACCAATGCCACCAGTCGAAGGACGAACGGACAAGCGAGAAGGACGGGATTTCGTTGTATGTTTTCAGCAACTCGGCCCATTGAATGCCTTCTTGCTTCTCGAACGCCGGCAGCGCCTCGAAGTGGTTCTGAAACGCCATGGCGGGTCGGCCATAAGGCCCGTACACTTTCTTCACACTGTACCCCAACGTTTCCTTGGATACAAACGCAACGTATTCGCTGCGCAGCAGATGATTGGCTGCCGCAAAGGAAAAGTTAAAGTAAGGCTGCAGCGGTAGGCCGGTTTTAAAATTAAAATAATTCGCTTTGAACGTCCGCTGTTCCTGAAGCGACATCTCATGATCGCTAGTTTTCTGAGCGAAGCCTAGTGCTGGATTCATCCCGCTCTTCATATCAAATCCGGTCACGAAGTAGCGGTTCGGCAGAAATCCGCTAGCGGTCAGAACGGTACCGGCCCCTACGCGGTTCAGCGTAACAATCGGTTTTCCCTGCAAAATGACGATAGGCTCAGCCGTTGTCAGGACAAGCGATTTACCCCACTTGAAGCCGGGCATGTAGTCCTTCAATTTGAGTGTGTTTGTGATGACATTTTCCGTAAAGCCGTCCGTATATTGGTGGAACACATCTTGAAACCCTTGCAGATGCTCATCCACCTTCGGATATGTAAACTCAGGCTTCTCGATAGAAGGCAGTTCCTCTGTCGATGAACCGCCCAACAGATCAACCGGAATCACATCAATCAGCTCATTATCGACGAACAAATGTCCGCCTTTTTCCACATATATACGAAGCATCGCGATGTCGGCTTGCAGAGTAGGACTGTCCTTCAGAGAAGGGTCCAACACGACGGCGTCGTAGGTTTGCAACTTCCTCGCGCCTAGCTCGCCGAGCGGCCAGCGGTTTAACTTCAGATTAGGAACGAGGGACTGTTCGTAATTCAAGTACGCAGCTTGATCATAAGTAGATCCGCCAGTCGCATAGAGCAATCGAACGTGTTCTTCTTTTTTTCCGAATACCAGCAGCGATAGGCAGGCAGCAACGAGTAGAACACCTATGAGCCAGCGGACGGCATGCTTAGTAAGTGGCAATTGAAATCCCTGCTTTTAAGATGAATTTGTAGGCTTGCATTATTGTCATTATAGCATTTTCATCGTTTTTTGTTAATCTTTGACGACTGGCAGGGGAATTTTGTCAATCCCTGTCATGCCTATCGCCATATACGGACAACTAACAAGTGGCGATTCGGACCCAGCCGTTTCAAATGGCTTTTTGCCTCTCTTTTCTGGTACACTAATGAAGAAAGTAACGGTGAAGAACGTTTGGAGGATGTTTAACTTGACAGAACACGCGATGATTCGCAAAGAACATATAGAACTGCTGGCGCCTGCCGGCGATTGGGATTGCATGAGAGCGGCGGTGGCGAATGGGGCCGATGCGATCTTTTTCGGGGTAGACAAGTTCAATGCCCGGGTCCGGGCGCACAATTTCACGATGGACGAGCTGCCGGACGTGATGTCATTCTTGCACCTGTACGGGGTGAAGGGATTTGTGACCTTCAACATCCTCGTGTTCGAGGAGGAATTGAATGAGGCGAAGCGGCTGATCGAAGCGTGTATCGATGCAGGGGTGGATGCGGTCATAGTCCAGGACTTGGGGCTGGTGAAGCTTATTCGCGAGATTTCCCCGGATTTCCCGATCCATGGGTCAACGCAGATGACGATTACTTCGCCAGAGGCGGTAGAGTTCACGAAATCGTTCGATATGGAGCGGGTCGTGTTAGGTCGGGAAAATAATTTGAAGCAAATCAAGCAGATTGGCGACCAAGCGAAGCTCCCGATGGAAGTGTTCGTACATGGCGCGTTGTGCGTGTCTTATTCCGGGCAGTGCTTGACCTCGGAAATGTGGGGCGGACGGTCGGCGAATCGCGGGGAGTGTGCACAGGCGTGCCGACTGCCGTACGATTTGATGGTCGATGGCGTGCAGAGGCCGATGGGCGACGTTGCGTATTTGCTGTCTCCGAAGGATTTGGCAGCGTTGGAGCTGGTGCCGGAACTGATTGAGGCGGGCGTCACCTCTTTCAAAATCGAAGGTCGATTAAAGTCGCCGGAGTATGTCGCCAACGTGGTCGGTAAGTACCGCAAAGCGATTGACGCTTACTTCGAAGGAAGGGACCCGTTGCCTTCCAAGGAAGAGCTGCGGGAGCTGGAACAAAGCTTCTCGCGTGGCTTCTCCTACGGCTTCCTGAAAGGGACGAACAACAAGCAATTGGTCGAAGGAACGTTCCCCAAGAGCCGCGGGGTGTTCCTCGGCCGTGTGAAGCAAATCTTACGTGACGGCGTTGTGTGCGAGTTGGAGGCACCACTCAAGCGCGGTGACGGTATCGTGTTCGACGCTGGCGATCCGACCCGCAAGGAAGAGGGCGGACGCGTGTACGACGTTCGACGCAAGGGCGTGAAACTGGAGGGTGAAGCGGCTGGCGGCCTGATTGAGATCGTGCCAGGACGTAATGACGTAGACTTGAAGCGCGTCCACGTTGGCGACCGGGTCTGGAAGACGAGCGATCCTGCGCTCGACAAACGGTTGCGCCAGACGTTCGAGACCGACAAACCATACCGCGTATTCCCGGTGAAGGTGAAGGTCACGGGGGCGCTGGGCCAGCCGCTTAAGTCCTGGTGGACGGATATGCAGACGGGTCACATCGTCATGGTCGAGTCTGAGCTTGCGCTCGTCCAGGCTGAGAAACGGCCGATGGATCAGGCGTTGTTCGAGGAGCAATTCGGCCGCTTGGGCGGCACCGTGTTCGAGCTCGCCGAGTTGGATGTGCAGCTGCAGGGCGACTTGATCGTGCCGATGCGCGAGCTGAACCAGATGCGCCGTGAGGCCGGGGCGCAGTTGGAGGCGGCGCGTCGACAGCCGCGCGCCTATGTGAAGCGCGGCGTTGACGTGTACGACGACGCCTACCCTGCCGCCGCCGCCATCGGGGCGGGCGGCTCGAATGCGGGCGCTGCGGCGCCGTACCTCATTGCCTTATGCCGCAGCCTGGAGCAGGTGCAGGCGGCCGGCGAGACAGACGTGCCATGGATATACGCCGACTTCGAGTTCATCAAGCAATTCCCGGCGGCAGTCGAAGCCGCGCGTGCGGCTGGTAAGAAGATTGCGCTGGCTACTCCGCGTATCCATATGCCGGGAGAGAACGGCTACTTCCGCAATTTGTTGAATTTGCGGCCAGATGCGGTTCTCGTGCGTAATACAGGTGCGATGTATGCATTCATGCAACATCGGATGAACAAGCCGGACGAGTATCAGCCGGAGCTAATCGGTGACTTCTCGCTGAATGCGACGAACCACAAGACGATCGATCTGTTTGCGGCCGCAGGTTGCAAGCGAATTACGCCGTCCTACGATTTGAATATCCAACAAATGGTCGACCTGCTGAGCCGATCCGACACCTCGATGATTGAGATCGTGCTGCACCAGCATTTGCCCATGTTCCATACCGAGCACTGTGTGTATTGTACGTTCTTGAGCGAAGGTACGGATTACACGAATTGCGGTCGACCTTGCGAAGACCATCGGGCCTCGCTACAAGACCGAGTCGGGATGTCGCATCCCGTCCGCGTCGATGAGGGCTGCCGCAATACCGTCTACAATGCGATTGAACAGTCCGGAGCGGAATATGTAAGCAACTTCCTTGACCTTGGCGTGCGGGCATTCCGCGTGGAATTCCTCGAAGAAAGCGGCGCGAAGGTCCAAGAGGTGCTCGACTTGTATAGTCGTGCGCTTAGCGGCGATATTAGCGGCACACAAGTCTGGCGCAAGCTGAAAGCGACGAACCAGTTGGGCGTGACGCGCGGGCAATTGGTGAAATAAGCGGATACCTCGAAGAAGCCTTCCCTCTCTTGAGTCACGTAGAGATGGAAGGCTTCTGCCTACTTATAGAACGCTACTTTCTGTTATAAAACCACAATAAAATGATCAAATAGTGCAATTCCGACTTTGACATGTACAGGTCGTACAATGGTTTCACCTCTCTCTCAACCAAGCTATTACTAGCAAATGCATAGTTGAGAGATTCGGCACGGCACATGTCTTGAAGCTAGCGTCCAACGTAAGGCGTTATCCGCGGTGCAGGACCACAAAACCGGATACGTCGGTCGTTTTCTTAGCGAATAGCCAAGAGGAGGGGAGTGGTCACGGTGCATAAAATTTTGTTTTGCTTGGGAACATCAACGATAAGCTGGTGACGAAGCAAAGAGCCGCGTTACCCTACGATAGGCGGCTTCCGACCCGACAACAAGTCGTCGAAGACGTGCTTCTGAGAAGGGAACAAACAATCCGGTAAATCCTGCAATGAGAAAAACTGCAAGGCTGCTGTCTCCTCCTCGTCCCCACGTAATTCTCCCGTATATTCTCTGCAAGTAAATACGATTTTCACTAGTGAGAGTTGGTCTCCATTGGCTAGCTTTTTTTGTTGTGCAGGGCCAGAATAAATTCCGAAAAAGTCCAAAGGGCCTAGCGTCAGTCCCGTTTCCTCGAACACTTCTCGTCTTGCTGTTTCTTCCGCCGATTCCCCCAGCTCCATAAATCCTCCGGGATGCCCCCATGTCTGACTGTCCGCTCTCAACTGCAGTAGCACGCAATCATTGGAATCGAATAATAGTACACCAGCGGCCACCATAATGATCGGGTCGTGACCGACTTTACTTCGGATATACTCCACATAGTTCAACATGCGCTTACTACACTCCATTTCCCAGAGGAATTCGTTTGAAAATACTATACACCACTAGAAGAAGGAAAGTATAGCGAACATCGTTCACAATTTAGACACAATATTTTAATCTTATTTTCAGTTTCGTTTAAGGTTGGCTTATTGTTTCGCTTGTATATTAAATCTCGTCACACAGAAATCCCAACATCCAAGATGGGATATATAGAAGGTTAGATAAACGGAGATACAGAGGAACCAGCCAATTCCGGGTAGGTTTGGAAGAACAGGAGGGTGAACGTGTGTTAGAAGTCAATGAAGTTAGCAAGCTGTACGAGAACGAGAGAGGGGTTCGCAACATCGATTTCTCCATGACCGGCGGCGAGATCGTCGGCTTTTTGGGGCCGAATGGCGCCGGCAAA
Source organism: Paenibacillus sp. P4_E11 (assembly GCF_056401635.1). Classification (NCBI taxonomy): domain Bacteria; kingdom Bacillati; phylum Bacillota; class Bacilli; order Caryophanales; family Paenibacillaceae; genus Paenibacillus; species Paenibacillus sp. P4_E11. The sequence continues at coordinate 71,182 of NZ_JBFUIX010000012.1, forward strand.
ACGACCACGATGCGCATGATCACCGGCTACTTGAACCCGACGAAGGGTTCGATCAAGATTGACGGGCTGTCGATGGCTGACCATCCACGCAAGGCGCGGAGCAAGATCGGCTATTTGCCCGAAACACCGCCGTTGTACCCGGAGATGTCTGTTCTATCGTACTTGAAGTTCGTCGCCGATCTGCGCGACGTGCCCGTACGGGAGCAGAAGCTGCGCATCGGCGAAGTGATTGAGAAGCTTGGCCTGCAGGGCCGCGAGCGGCAAATTATTCGCAGCTTGTCGAAGGGATACAAGCAGCGGATCGGACTGGCGCAGGCGATCGTGCATAAGCCGGATCTACTCATCCTGGACGAGCCTACTTCCGGTCTCGATCCGAAGCAGATTATCGAGATTCGCCAACTCATTCGCGAACTGGGCGAGAACCATACCGTTCTGCTCAGTACGCACATTTTGCCCGAGGTGAATGCCATCTGCAACCGGGTGTTGATCATCAATCAAGGCCAAATCGTGCTGGACGATCATCCGGACAACATCTCTAACTCGATGAGCGACACGTTCGAGTTGAAGCTTGAGGTGCGTGGACCAAGAGAGGATATTATCCGTGAGCTGAGCAGCTTGGCTTCAGTGGGCAGTGTCAAGGAACTGGACTCAGAGCACGCCTCTACAGGTGCAGAAGCGGCAGCCTCTTCCACTCGCTTCCAAGTTACAGCCAACGACCGGACCGACATTCGCGAAGCGGTGTTCTTCCGTATGGCCGAGCGCGGATACCCGATTCTCGAGATGAAGAGGGAGAGCTTGAGCCTGGAGGATGTGTTCCTGAAGCTTACGACGAACGAAGCAGCAGAGCCGGCCTCCGCCACCGTGCAAGCAGACGAACAATCGGAGGTGGAAGGCGATGCGTAGAGCATGGGCAATATGCAAGAAGGAGCTGCAGCTGTATTTTTACTCCCCTGTGGCATATGTGGCATTTGCGTTTTATTTTCTCATATCCGGCTATTTCTTCAGCATGAACTTCCTTAGCTCACAGGTCGTAGACGTTCGGATGCTATCCGGCAATGCCATGGTCGTGTTTTTGTTCGTCATTCCGCTGCTCACAATGCGATTGGTGTCGGATGAGCTGCGTCAAGGTACCGATGAATTGCTGCTGACGTCTCCGGCGGGAATCGGGGAAATTATTATCGGCAAGTACATGTCCGCACTCATTGTCCAGTTCATGCTGGTCGCGGGCAGCCTCGTCTATCCGCTTATGATGTCTCGATACGGCGATCTGGATCAGCCGATACTCTGGCTGTCGATGCTTAGCATGTTTTTGATCGGGGCAGGGATGATGGCGGTGGGCTTGTTCGCCTCTTCCTTATCGTCCCACCAGATGGTGGCTGGTATTGCCGGATTCGCGATGCTGCTGCTGCTCTGGATGATTGACTGGCTAGGGGACTCGGTTGCCGGCAAAGCGAAGGAGTACCTCATCCAGTTCTCGTTAGTTGGTCGTACGAACAATTTCAACAAAGGAATTTTTGATTTGGCAGATTTCTTGTTCTTTATCATGTTTACAATCGTGTTTGTGTTGCTCAGCATTCAAATCCTAGAACGCAAACGGTGGAGATAAGGGGGGAAGACGAAGTGAATAAGTGGATACGGGGTACGAACGCAGCGGTGCTGTCGTTGGCGGTGATCGGTATTTTTATTGTCGCTACGATCTTCCTGAGCTCAATCAAGGGCACCCAGTGGGATTTGACCAAGAACAAGCAATACACGTTGTCGGAACAAACGATAAGCATGCTGAAGAAGCTTGACAAAGACGTGAAGATTACGGCCTTTACCGGAGTGCAATCTCAGAGCGACAGCATCATGAACCGGGAAGTCGTAGACATTCTTAAGGAATACCAGAAACGCAACAGCAAGATTACGCTGGAAGAGATCGATCCGATCAAGGAACCGGCCAAGGCGAACCAATACCAGATTGACTCTGTCGGCACAACCGTGTTCGAGAGCGGCGGCAAGACGGTGAAGGTGCACAGCTATGAGCTATTCCAGCAAGGTTCTTCGGAGAGCTCCTACCAATTCACGGGGGAAGAAAAGTTTACGCAGACGCTCATGCGCATGGACTCTGATGTGACACATCCAGTGTACTTCCTAACCGGGCATAACGAGCTGCCGTCTGGTCAAATGTCGATCTTCCGCTCCTCCTTGGAAGGCGATGGGTACACGCTGAAAGACTTGAACTTGTTCAAGGAAGGCAAAATTCCAGACGATGCAGAAGCGGTGTTCCTGATCGGACCGCAGAATGACCTGGATGAAAAGGAAGCGACGGCCCTTAAGGAGTATGTCCAAGGTAAGGGCAAGCTGTATATCGCGGCGGGCTACGCCAAAGATTTGACCAAGTGGAAAAACACCAACGATCTGTTGGCAGCCATTAATGTCAAGAACCCGAATGCTATCGCATTGGAGAGTGGCCGGACAACGCTAACCGATTCGCTTACGATCATTCCGGAATACGGCTCCCATGAGATTACGAGCGAGCTGTCCTCGCAAGACCGCGTCACGATCCTACCGCTGGCGCTTGTATTGCAAACCGATACGGCTAATACCGACTACCGAGCGAACGCGTTGCTCAGTACGACAGATAAGGCGTATGGCGAAACCGATCTGGCGACGTTGACGACTTCAAATAAGACATCCAAGGGAGATACGGATCTCAAGGGACCCTTGGACTTGGCTTATGCAGTGCAGAATAAGGACAATAAGCCGAAGGCGATCGTTATCGGGAATGCACAATTCCTCATGGATCAGCTGATTAGTCAACAAGGCAACCGGGACTTCGCGTTAAATGCGGTCGGTTGGTTGCAAGAGCAGACCGATATGGTAACGATCCGGCCGCGTGAGCAGTCGCAAGTGCAACAAGCGATGTTGATGCCAGGCGATGGCAACAAAATATTTTATGGCTCCGTTGTAGGAGTCCCGCTGTTGTTCCTCGTCATCGGCGGCGTGATTTGGTGGAGGAGGAGAAAAGGATGAAGCGATTCGTACCGACGATCATCCTGGTCATCGTGTGCATCGGGGCGTTCTGGTATGCGTCCAGTCAGTCATTCTTCAAGAAGGCCGAGGAGTCGACGGCGAAGCCGCTTGTCACGGTCAAAAAGGAAGACATTACTGCTGTTAAGCTAAAGACCGGGGCGGATAACATCGAGATGGAGCTGAAGGACGGGAAATGGACGATGTCCAAGCCGCAGGCTATCCCGCTCAGTTCATTCGAGACTGACACGTGGGCGTCCTCGTTCGTTACTTTAACCCAGGAAGGCGAAGTGGATGCGAATCCGACGGACTTGTCCGGGTTCGGGCTGCAGACGCCAGCGCAGGAGTACGAGGTGACACTGAAAGGTGGCTCCGTGAAGACGGTTCAAGTCGGGGCACCGCTCCCGATCGCCGGGTACTACTATGTGAAGCTGAAGGATGCACCGAACGTGTACAAAGTTAGCGAGACTGCGATTCAAGGCTTGGCGAAGACGCCGATGGACTTCATGGAGAAGATGCCGATTGCAGTTACCTACAGCGATGTTCTAAGTGTATCACTGACGTGGAATGGAGCGAGCAAATCCTTGACCAAGTCCGACCCGGCGAAGACAGCCAGCGAATCTGCGTGGAAGTTCGGGGATAAGGAACTGACCGGATCGGAGGCTACGTCCTTTCTGGACCAAATCCTGCTTCTGTCGACCGATCAACTTGCTAAGCCGTCGTCGTCGATCAAGCTGGATAGTCCGGAGCTGAAGTTGGAACTGAAGCAGAAGAAGGATGGCAAAGATTCGACGGATGCGTATACGGGTAAGGTGGACGGGGAGACGGTCTGGATCGTCAAACAAGGCGATACGTGGGCGTACGGAGTTCCGAAAGCCTCCGTGCAAGATTTGTACGATGCTTTGAAATAAGGGTTTGGGTAATAAAATAGCAGGCGGGCCCCCATTTGAGGCGGGGCCCGCCTTTTACTTTATCCTAAGGCTGTCGAGTTAATGCGGATACGGGGAGTGGAAAGTGAAAAAGAGGACCCCGGCGAGTTTTGGCTTGAACCTCCTACCGCTAAAGCCCTTATACAATCAAGGGAGGTTCAAACAAGATGTTTGAGCAAAAAGGGGTCCTTTTTCACTTGGAACGGCCGCCTTAGCTTCTATTGACAGTGAATCGACAGCCTCCGTCCTACATCTTGCCGCCACGCACGTAATAATACAGCATCAGCCTGTTACCGTCAGGGTCATGGAATGTGAAATCGGCCATACCGGAGTCGCTGCGGATTTCCCCGAAGATGTCAGATGCCTCAATACCGTTAGCCCGGAAGTGTTTGTGCGCCGACCGCAGTGAAGGTTCACTATCGGTCATGAACATGGGTAGTACCGTCTCATTCATCTTGTGTGATGGTTGTGTGTTAGCTTCGGTTTGCACCAAATAGACAGGTAGCGGCGTGAGCACGGGACCGTTGTTCACATGTCGGCTTCCGTTATGGAGAAGGATATGAGATGCATGGGATTCGGTTGGCTGTGGAACCATCCTCAGATAGCGGGAGTACCAGTCTACCGAACGCTTCAGGTTGGAAACGCCAATCTGTAGGTGCATCCAAATAAATCGATGGTGCGATGGATAGTGATCGAGTAGCTCCTTGCGAGCTTGCACTGCGGTATGGGTCGTTCCGCATGGGTCCTTGAAGTCGAATGACCGTCCCCCCGGACCGATGTACAAGTCGGATACTTCGACACCGCTCTGGCTAAGCTCGGAGTAAGTACGTTCAATGTCCGGTGTATCGAAGCTGAATTTCAGTCGGATTCCAATCGTAGTGGGCCGCTCGGGGTTCTCGATCTTCAAGGTGAACGAGTTGCCGCTAGGAAAGTTCAGAATGACCATTTCCCGCCAGTTCCAGGCCACTTCTACCCCCATATGTTTGCAGTACCAATCGATGATGACATTCCGGTCCCCCCGGATATGGATGAAACCGCCGTCGAACTGTTCTACAAGGTACGATGTCATAGTTGGATTCCTCCGTTTACTGGTGTCGATTCCCCATTAGTATAAAGCTTCAAGTAACTTGAAGGTCAAGCAGCAAAATTCACGTGATCAGGATAGGTTGCAAGACTATGCTTGTGCTTGTTGCACGACAGGGATTAGCATCGTGAACGTATCCGGATTGGGCAAATATCGCTCCCAAGGATCACCAGAAGGACGATAACCGTAAGTGCGCAGCATTTCATAAATGGGACGGCACGAGAAGCGGGTAGAACGGTGAAGATCCAGTGTCACGAACAAGGTGGGTGGAAGCAGGTCTATACGGACGGGATGTTCAGGCAGCTGTCGATCTACAGCGGGAGAGCGATCCAGCTTGAAGCCGATCTCGCCGTGGAGCAGCCTGTTCTCGACATTACGGATGCAGACGAACCCACTGCCGGGCTTTAGGGTATATCCAGTCTGTCGCATGATCCGTTCCGCTTCCTTGATTTCCGACTCGATCAGGAGGTTGCTTTCCTTGGATTGAAAGCCGATCCACACCATCGGCGTTTCCACTTCCCAATATTCGAGATGAATCGAGGCGTCGTGATGGCCTGGTTGTATCCCATCCAGATACTGCCGTGCGATCTGGACGGAAAGCAGCTTGAGTGAAGCTTCTTCCCGCCATTTGACGAGCAACGCGCTACGTTGTTCTTGCTCTGCATGCAGGAAAGCAGCAATGTCCGTCATGCTCACGCCTGCTTGCCTTAAGCTTTGAATCAACCGTGCTTGCGGAATTTGTTCCTCCCCATATAACCGATAACCGGCAGAGGTGCGATGAACGGGAATGAGCAGACCTTCGCCTTCATAGTAGCGCAAGGTTGAGGCGGGAAGTCCTGTCCGCGCGGCGAATTTGCCGATGTTGTACAGGGGAGGCTGATCATGTAGTTGTCGTAATTGCTCGCTCATAATGGTCACTCCGTCCGTTGGGTTACGTGTATCCATTGCTATTCGAGGCCGCCCAGGGGTATCCTGCTAACTGGATTCAACGAAGTTATATATGAGACATATATGGAGGTTTATCGCAATATTAATACGTACTAAATGGAAATAGACTCTAAATATATTGCGTCATAAATGATTCGGGTATATAATATATACAAATCGAGCAATGAGACGCGAATGAATGGGGGCCGAATATGAAACAGAGCATTGCGATAAGCGGCATGGGTAGAATCGGAAGATTGCTGCTGCGGCGGGCATTTACGAAAGGCTTGGCGTATGCCGAGATTCAGGCGATCAACATTACGAGTCCGATCGAAACATTAGCCCATCTGCTGCAATATGACACCGTACATGGCAAATGGGATGTGGACATAGCGGTGGAGGAAGGACGAATCGTCATTAATGGTCATCCGATCACCGTCCTAATGGAGCGTGATCCATCGCAGCTCCCATGGAAACAGCTAGGAATTGACGTTGTTGTGGATGCGACAGGTCAATACAACGATCGTTCAGGGGCGAGCAAGCACCTGCTGGCAGGAGCTGGAAAGGTCGTGTTAACCGCGCCTGGGAGCGGAGTAGATGTTACGGTCGTGATGGGGGTTAATGAAGCCATGTTCAAGCCAGAGGAGCATGCGATTATTTCGACAGCCTCCTGTACAACGAATTGCTTGGCTCCGATTCTGCACATTCTGGACGAAGCATTCCACGTAGAGAACGGTTGGATGACCACCGTGCACGCCTTTACGAACGATCAGAATCATTTAGATAACACGCACAAAGATTTGCGTCGGGCGCGAGCATGTACCCAGTCCATAATTCCAACCTCTACAGGGGTCGGGAAGGCGCTAGCTGGTGTCTTGCCTCATCTGGCTCCCAAGATTCAAGGCTTGTCACTGCGGGTGCCTACACAAGACGTGTCGCTGGTCGATCTGACAGCGCAACTGGAATACCCGGTCTCGGTGGAGGATGTGCGATCCGTGTTCCGTCAAGCAGCCGAAGGCACATTCGCGCCGTATGTGGAATTCAACGAGCTTCCGCTTGTCTCAAGCGATTACATCGGCAATGAGAAGTCCGCGATCATCGACGGATTGTCTCTGATGGCTTCCGGCAATCAAGTGAAGTTACTCGCTTGGTATGACAACGAATGGGGTTACGCGTCCAGGGTTATTGATTTTATCGAATACGCGGCGAGCTTCCATAAGGGAAGCCAGGAGGGAAGATGGAGCGAAGCAGTAGCTACTTAACCGGATGGCCGGTCGGCCATCCGCGTTCGCTCCTGATAATAGTGACTTGCGCCAATGTACGGACGATCAGGCTAGCACCAGCGACTGGAAGTGGGGGCTGCCTTCCGCTTGGGGGATCGTCTCGAAGCTTACGACCCGGAATACTTCCTCTACGGCCTGCAGCAGATTCGTATCGCTATACATGGCGAAGAAGCGCTTGGGCTCGTAATGGTCCTTCTCCCACACCCCCTCGGAGTCCTGCCCGCCGTAAACGCCCATGAAGAACAGACCGTTCGGCTTCAGAACACGGCGAATCTCCTTCAGCACGACAGGTAGTTCTGCCTTAGGGAGATGCAGCAGGCAGTTCAACGCGTAGATGCCATCGAACGAAGCGTCCGGGAACTCAAGCTGCCGGAAATCCATGACCCGGGCATCTAATCCCTTGGAGCGGCACAATCGGACCATCTCGGGGGATAGATCGGTACTGGTGACACTCAAGCCCTCATGCTTGAAGAAGTAGCTGTCCCTCCCGGGACCAGCGCCTAGCTCCAGCAGTGTCCGGGCTCCTTCTTCTTGAAGAAGCTGAAGATAATCGCTTCTTACGCGGATCTTCCAATCGCTTATATCCATGCCGTCGCGCTCTTCTGCGCGTTCGTTATAGGATTGCACCAGTTGTTCTTGTGTCGTGGATTCCATCATAATTCATCGCTCCTTTAAGTAAAGAATGACTCATATGCCTTATCATGACACGATCATTTGTTCGTGTCAATTTTTATTTTATGACGAGATATTTCATTTTAGAGTAATTAATGATACTCTATAAAGTAATAAATACTATTATTTTAAAGGAGGATGTTACATGGCTATTTATTCGATTTTCCCTGAAAGAGCAACTCTGCACGGAACTTTTTCCCGAGATTATTCTTCCGTACTGACAATTGAATCCGGAGATACGGTCCGATTCCAGACGTTGGATGCAGGTTGGGGCTTGGGGCCGTATACTTCACCGGGTGTTCGGGATAGGTTTCCTAGAGAAGGCCCTCGTGATCGGGGTCACGCTCTATGCGGACCTGTTGCGATCCGGGGAGCAGAGCCTGGTATGACGCTTGAAGTCCGGATCAATGAGATACGTCCTGGCAGTTGGGGATGGAGCGGTGGAGGCGGCTATGCACATCCGAATAACGAGTGGCTTGGGATTGCGGATGGACAAGAGCTTCACTTGAATTGGCAGTTAAATGAGAGGACAATGGTTGGAACAAGTGATCGGGGACACAAGGTGGCGCTTCATCCGTTCATGGGCGTTATGGGCATGCCTTCCGATGAAGATGTCGTGCACACATCATTCATTCCCCGTCCGAATGGAGGAAATATAGATTGCAAGGAGCTGGTTCAAGGCTGTACATTATATTTGCCAGTAGCGGTCACCGGTGGGCTGTTCTCGGTTGGAGACGGTCATGCGGTCCAAGGGGACGGGGAAGTCGGAGGGCCGGCTCTGGAGTGCCCGATGGAATTAGTGGACCTCACATTTCGGGTGCGGAATGACATGCCGCTTACGATGCCCCGGGCCAAGACGGGTTCATCCTGGATAGCGTTCGGCTTTCATACGGATTTGAACGAAGCTAGAATGATTGCATTGGCTAATATGTTGGACCTGATGCACGAACTATATGGGTATGAGCGAAAAGAAGCGATTGCCCTTGCTAGTCTCGTGGTGGATTTAAGAATTACGCAGATTGTGAACGGCGTACAAGGTGTCCATGCAGTACTGAAGCACGGATCGATTCGATAAACCATGTAAGCCAAATGGAGGAAACCAAGATATGAACGAAGACATACAGCTCAACGTCCCCTTACTGAAACGACGTGTGCCGAATTTAACATCAGCCGCAAAGGCAGTCGGACTAAGAGCAGCCACGGTTTCGAATTTGTGCACAGGTAAGATTCCCGTAGGAAGAGCAGAAGTACGCACGCTTGCCACACTGGCATCTCTGGCCGGTTGTACGATGGATGAGTTAATCATTCGCGGCGGCGGAGCGGGCATGATGGAGACGGGCATCAAGTGCCTGGACTTGTTCGCCCCACTCGTTCGCGGCGGGACGGTCGGCTTGGTGGCGCGTCCAGGAATGGGGCAACTCGTTACGCTGCAAGAACTTATGCGACGAATGAAGCAGCAGGATGTGGCGACGGTATTCTGGGCGCCGAACAAGAAGGACAAGGCGGTCATGGAAGTGATGGAAGAGGCGGAGGCTACAGGCCATACGCTCGATGAGGTGTATCATCAGGTACGCTCCCTGCGGGCAGAGCGGGATGTTCTGCTTGGCGCGGATCGGGAAGTGGTCGTATCCGGTGAATGGTTCGAACTGCGGGAACGCTTGCTGGAAGCGGGGGCCCGCCATGTCACACTCGTCCTGGTCGACACTCGTGGGGAAGCGGTTGATGTAGAATCACCTTACGGTCCGTTGGATACGCTATGGCGGTTCGACATGGAGCTAATTGCACGGGGGTATTATCCAGCGGTCGATCCGGTATCCTCCACTTCCGTTCTATCAGAAGGGGCGTATCTGGATACCGCACATCTCACCATTCAGCATCGAGCGAGGAAGCTGCTTCGCCGCTACAGGGAGCTTCGTTCCCTTGTACAAGCGCGCGGGATTGAGAAGCTCCCGGAGACGGAAGCTTCTGTGTACCGGACGGGGGAACGGCTGGAGGCGTTTCTAACCCAGCCGTTCTATGTGGCGGAGCCATTCACAGGCCGGCGCGGCGAGTGGGTCGCTCTGGCGGATACGCTGGATGGCGTACGCCGTATTCTAGACGGTATTGCCGATCACTTGGAGCCTGCCCAACTGTGTTACTCGGGGCGGCTGGAGGCGGGGGCGACCCTTTCATAGACGGCGAACTCGTAGTGATATGGATTTTTCTCGTCAGTCAAGCCCGGTTCTCGGGACACTTTCGTCCACTCGGACAGATCGAATGCAGGGAAGTAAGCGTCTCCCTCGAATACATGATCAATTTCCGTAATATAGAGTCGGTCAGCGAAGGGTAGGAATAAGGAGTAGATCTCCGAGCCCCCGATGACGAATAGCGTTTCCTGCTTGGCGAGTTGCAGCGCTTCATCTATCGTATGGATCACGGTGCAGCCTTCCGCTTGGAAGGTTCGATCCCGTGTCAGTACGATATTATGCCTCTTCGGAAGAGGCTTCATGCTAAGCGAGTCATACGTCTTGCGGCCCATCAGAATGGCATGTCCGGAAGTCACGCGTCTGAAGTAAGCTTGCTCGGCCGGCAGACGCCAAGGCATCCCGTTATCTTGCCCGATCAGCCGATTGCGATCCATCGCCCAGATCATGGCGATCTCATTCTTGGTAGTATGGGTACTCATTCAACATACATCCTTTCTTCTATACGGACTCGTTGATCGTCGTCAATGAAGAAGACCTAAGGTTCCCCTTGGGTCTTCATTTCTTTTCTATGCGCAGACTACCTAAATTGCAATCGGAGCAATGATCCCGCGATGGTGCTTATAGTCGATGAACTCGAAATCTTCGAACGTATAGTCGAAGATAGTGTCCGGCTTCCGCTTGATACGCAACGTAGGTAGCGGGAAGGGTTCTCGGGCCAATTGACGCTCCACTTGCTCCGTATGATTGGAATAGATGTGCACGTCTCCGCCGTTCCATACCAGCTCCCCGACATCCAATCCACACTGCTCCGCGACCATATGGGTCAACAAGGCATAGCTGGCCAGGTTGAAGGGCAGGCCCAGGAACGTGTCCACCGAACGCATCTGGAACATGCACGACAGCTTGCCATTCGCCACGTAGAACTGGAAGGCATAGTGACAAGGCGGCAGCGCCATGCCGTCAACTTCCCCAACATTCCACGCACTGACCAAGTGACGTCTGGAGTCTGGATTGCGCTTGATCGCCTCGACCACCTTGCTGATCTGGTCGATCGTCTGCCCATCTGCTGTCCGCCATGTGCGCCATTGCGAGCCATAAACCGGACCCAAGTTCCCGTCTTCATCCGCCCACTCGTCCCAGATCGTCACGCCGTTGTCGGTCAAATACTTCGTATTGGTGGAGCCGCTCAGAAACCACAGCAATTCATAGACGATCGCTTCAAGAGACAGGCGTTTGGTCGTAATCAACGGGAAGCCTTGCTGCAGGTCGAACCGAAGCTGGCGGCCGAAGACAGAGGTCGTCCCGGTTCCGGTACGGTCTTCCTTTTGCACCCCGTTCGCTTTAATGTCTTGCAATAATTCCAAATATGCTTTCATCCGTATCGTCAACCAACCTTCCTCGCTAGAATCATTCTTCCATTATAGCAGGAAATTCCCTTGGGGGCAGTACGCAATAGTACAGGGTCCGGTCTGATTGATGACTGCTAGCAGAAACTTGTAGGGTTGCCATATAGGCATCCCATTGTGACAGCGGGGCTTTCCCCATCCCATCGGACCCTGTATACGCCAACGAAGACACAACCAATACAATTGGAAGTGTCTTCGGCAGTCTGATTAAGATTTTCAGATAATCCATAGGAATTATGGACTACTATTATCGCCCCTCTTCCCGCAACGCGGTGTTGATGTCCTGTCCGTCCTTGGCGATCTTGGAGAGGGCTGCGTTTAACTTGGTTGCCGCAACAACCTGATATTCGGTAATATTGGACAGCCAAGCATCCGATTCGAAACTCGCTTTGAATGTTTGGGGATCAATGAGATCGAGAGACAGCTGATTCACTTGCAAGTAAGTCAAATTATCGTTGGCGAAGCCATAATACTGCACCCCGCCGTCCTTCGTCAATTGACCACGAGATCGTATACTTCATCCGAGGTAATACCGTCTTTCGGATACGGTACAGCGAATTTGTCGAACAAGTCCTTGTTATAATATAAGAGTTGAACACCCTGCAGCGATCACGACAATGGATGCCAAGAGTAAGATCCATGCTACTGCTCTTCTGACCGTCACTGATTCCACCTGCTTTCATTGGATGTGATCGGCCAAATTATTGCTGTGCAGTGATCTTCTTGTTCACTTCTTCCGTTGTGGAGCGAAGCATCGTATTCAGGTCACTCTTACCCAGCACGTACTTATAGATCTGAGACTGAAACTCCACATTCGCGATGCTGTTGAATTTGGTCAGTAGACTAGGGGAAGCCGCTTGTTTCGGTAGGAACGCCTGCGAATTGCGACCCTTCAAGTAGGCTACGTCCTGACCGAGGGCGCTTCGCACCGCCGGACTGGTCACTACAGGCAGGAATCCTTTCTTTGCCCGTTCGGTCTGGAACTCGTCCCCAGTCAGCCAAGCAATGACCTGGAAGGCTTCGTCCTTGTGTTTACTCGTACTGGTGACACTGAAGAACGACGGATACAATTGAGATCCTACTCCCGGAAGATCGTTGTAGACCGGCAATGTTACGGCATCCAGATTCAGGCTGTTCGGACCCGGGTTCAGAAAGGAGGGGTCCACGGCGTTTACATACATAGCGGCCGTCTGGTCAACAGTAAAGGCCTTGTGCATGGAGGATAGAGTGATGGAGCTGGCATCTACCTCATTGCCCGGGATTTGGAAGAACCGTTGAATATTTCGCGAATGCTTACCCCATTTATCATCACTATCGAAGATGGCCTTGATCGTCTTAGGATCGATGTAGCTAGCCGAGAGTTGGTTAGTCAGAGCGAGATGTTCGAATGACACCACAAATCCGCGGTACGCAACTCCGTTGTCTGTTCGAGTCAATTTGCGGGCTAACTCATAAGTTTCGTCCCAGGTCATGCCATCCTTCGGGTACGCTACACCGAATTTGTCGAATATGGCCCGGTTATACACTAGGGTCGCCGCTGATGCGGTAACCGGCAACCCGTACAATCCTCCGCCACTGATCTGTCTCATGAGCTCGACCGGACCTTGCTCCAGCTTAGACAAATTGTAATTATTTTGTTTGATTAGCCCACTCATGTCGTACTGCAGACCGTTATTCAGTACAGTCGGAATAAACGAACTGACGGAAGTCATCAACACATCGATATTATTCTCGCCTGCAGCCAGCATCTCAGGCAAACCGTAGAACTTATCATTCACCTTAGTTCCAAATACGAAATTCACTTTAATGTTTGGAAATTTCTTCTCAATGGCATTCCCGAAAGGCTCCATGAACCATTCCTTGGATCGACCCGTTGACGGCTCTAAGAAAGTAAGCGTGATCGGCTCGGTATTTACCGGTTTATTCTCAATTGCACTGGTAGGCGACGCTTCACTCTGTCCTGTAGTGCCCGCCGCTTCTCCACCAGCTCCATTCCCACATGCAGTCAGCAGTGCTGCTGACAAGGACAATACCGTAAATAAATGTTTACTTTTTTTAACCAATCCCCTTCACTTCCTTCCTAAATATACACCTCAGGTTATCACTGCTCTTAAGTAGAAACCGCTTACATACGTAGTTTAAGTATAGATTGAATACAACTTGAACATATGTCATAATTTTATACGAATACTGTCATTTTTTGATAAACCAGAAATTTTTTTGGACTGTCAATCGTACTAGGAGGAGGATCAAGATGAACTGTATCAAGTACCCGGAGTACCAAGAGCATATTCGGGGGTTACAGATAATTCCCGGAAGGCGTAATCGGTTTTATGTGGATATCCAGACTTTGTCCTTTTCCAAATTGCATCACCACGACTACGCCGAATTGTCGCTTTTCGTTGACGGGGAAGGAATGGAGTTTATTAACGGCATAGGACATCGACTCCGCCCGGGCACGGTTTCGTTCGTTCTACCTCATCAAATTCATATTATCCGCAACGATCCTCTCCATCCGGTTCGCAAGTATCGCTGTATGTTCGATGTCGATCTCCTGCACCATACCATATGGAATTCGGAGATATCCCGATTGATGTACAGCATCGGATCAACGCTGCCTTCGTTTGTGGATCTACATGGCTACTCCGAGGAACGCTTGAAGATTGCTTTCGAGCATTTGCTTCATGAATACAGCATGCCTGACTCCGTAGTGAACGAAGCGATGATCAGCCTGAAATTACGCGAAACGGTGCTCGAGTTTATTCGTGCCGCTTCGGAAATCCCATCGGTGGTTGCATCCGAACGAGAAGATAAATCGAAATTTTGGGATATGGTTCAGTATGTGCATACTCATTGTTCTGACGATCTCTCTCTCGAGGAGCTCTCTCGCCAATTCCATTATAGCGTTCAGCATATTAGCCGTTCCTTCAAGGAACATATAGGCAAAGGCTTCCTGGAATACGTCCATGAGCTGCGCATTGCAAGCGCTGCCACTATGTTGACCCATACCAATATGCCCGTTACGGACATCGCCGTCGCCGCCGGCTTTGATTCTTTCCGAACATTTGCTCGGGTATTCCGACAACTCAAGGGACAGACCGCAAGTGAATTTCGCAACTCCATGGGTCAGGGGTAAGCCAGAATGAATTTGCCCACGATTCACATAGAAATAGACACCTCCCAATATCGTTTCGGGAAGTGTTTTATTGGCGGCACTTTTCACGGGGGTTCAGGAAGTACGCATCAAGGGCTAATCTTGACTCTCAACGAAGTTCAGGGGATCAGCCAATCGCGCAACGATCATTCCGCGCATATCCAGTTCACGTCGAAGCCTGTCAGGTACGCTTCCCATTCTTGGGGGACATTCACGTTACTGATCACGATATCGATTTCTTTCCAATCCGCAATCTTGTGGAACTGGACCGCACCGAACTTGGAGTGGTCCGTCAGCACGATGTTCGTCTTGGACTGCCCCATCATTTTCCTCGCCAATTGCCCTCGGTCCGGATCGAAGCTCGTGATGCCCTGCTCCATCATCATGCCGTCTATGGAAATGAACGCCTTGTCTGCATAAAAGCTTTCCACCATCTTCTCTGCAAAGCTGCCGGATACGCGGGAATGTAGAGCATTGACCCGACCGCCAATGAAGTAGATGTCCCCAGTGAACAGTTCCTTGTTCTTGTAATCAATCAGAAAATGCAGCGTAGGTACAGATACGGTGAGAACCGTAATGTTTTTTTTGCCCAGCAAAAAATGTACGACCTGCTGGGTTGTCGTTCCGTCATCGATATAAATGACATCATTATCTTCAATGAGCGAAGCAGCTGCACGGCCAATTCGCTTCTTCTCATCGGCATGGGTGATCTCCCGCTTGATATGAGGCGGTTCCTCGCGAGCCAGATCGACCTTAACCGCACCTCCGTATACCCGTTTCAGCAGGTTCTGCTCCTCAAGCTCCTCCATATAGCGACGAATCGTCTCCGAAGACACCTTCAGCTTGTCCACGAGATCATATGTTTTTACTTTTCCTTCGAGATTCAGCACATGCAAAATATAGTCCTTGCGTTCTTCACCAATCAGCGACACGGGTGCAGCTCCTCCTCCACGCTGAATTCAATCTGCTCCTTAATAATTATACCGTGTTTGTCCAGTCCTTTGAAGCTGGCAGAATGTTAGTAACGGCTGATCTATGCAAGTACGGAATTTTATATTAGTATGGTGCATATATGTCCGAATCCCCGACTATGGTCTAGTAGTACGACCGACCGGGGTCCATACCTTCGGAAGTCCTTATTCGATACAATGTAGACATAGCCAAGAAGCACAATGAACCTATTACTTCATTAATAAAACACGTTCCTTATAAAATCTTGTTAGGTTAGCTGGGTTTAGATTGACTTTGCGGAACTTGAAAGGGTGAACCGAAAATGACCAAATTATACCGATCGCGTAACGACTCCAAGTTGTTTGGGCTATGCGGTGGATTAGCACAACTCATCAATGTAGACTCCACGCTGTTGCGTGTTATTGTAGTCGTAACCGCTTTTTTCTCCGGCGGTACTGTTATTCCGCTATATTTCATCGCGTGTCTTGTTATTCCGAAAGAACCGGCCTTTGATTTCAACGGCCCGCAATCACATGATCCGTACTATGGCCCCTCTTCGACAAGAGGCACAGGTTATTATGGCAGCCATTCTGGCACAGGCCAGTACAATTCCGGTGCAGGCAGTCACTCGGCTGGATTCCAGCCGGGCGGATCGCCTCAGCAAGCCTATCAGGCTCCAAGCCCAGGCTCGCAAGGGTTTAACCCACAAAGTCAACCGGGCTTTCCTCCTCAAGGGTTCCAAAGTTCTAACGGTACGTCTGGACCTCAAGCTTTCCAAGGGCCGCAAGCAGCGCCAGGCTCACAGCCGTTTCAAGGGCCGCAAGGTTATGCGCAGCCGTCTTCCCCAGGTCCGACCGTTCCGCCCAAAGAGTCTTCCGTGGACGAGATGATGCGCGATATGGAGAAGAAGATGCTGCAACGGGAAATCGATGAGCTTCGGGCTAAGGTGGCACAATACGAGCAGCGCAATCGGCAAGGCGATGGCAACGATTAGCCATAAGCGGCCATGAGCACATCAACAAAAGTTTACAATTATCTATGATCGAAGCCGCGGACAGCGATTGAAGTCCGCGGCTTTTTTGCGTAACAGACAGAATCCGGATATTGGATTTGTTCATGACTAACGCATTGCGAACACACATTCGGTTTGCTATGATGAGAGTAATCGACAAGACCGTAGCTGGGATTTGACACCCTATACGGTCTGTCTTAGACTGAGAGTAACAGAACCACACAAGCGAGGTAGCCAAGTTGAGGATTGATATTAGTCGCTGGAAGCACGTATTTAAGCTCGACCCTGACCGGGAACTTACAGATGAAGCGCTGGAGCGGGTCTGCCTGTCTGGAACGCATGCGGTAATCGTGGGAGGTTCTTCCGGCGTAACGTTCGACAATACAGTCGATCTGCTTGCCCGTATTCGTCGGTATGAGTTGCCCTGCGTACTGGAAGTGTCGGACTTGGAAGCCATCGTGCCCGGGTTCGATCTATACTTCATTCCAATCGTACTGAACGCCGCTGACCCCCGCTGGATTGTTGGGAAGCAGATGGAAGCGATACGGGAATACGGGCCGATGATGCAATGGGACGATGTTATGGCGGAAGGTTATGTGATCCTGAACGGGTCTTCAACAGCGGCGAAGCTTACAGGTGCGGATACCGAACTTAGCATTAAGGACGTTGCGGCCTATGCGAAGCTATCTGAGCGGATGTTCAAGCTACCCGTATTCTACCTGGAATATAGCGGTACATTCGGAGATATGGAGCTCGTGCGGCGAACGGCTGCTGTGCTGGAGAAGTCCCGGCTATTCTACGGAGGAGGCATCGACAGTCTGGAACGGGCCCGAGAGGCGGCCAAGGCGGCACACACGATCGTGGTCGGCAACGTTATTTACGATCAGCTCGAGCGCGCGTTGGAAACGGTCCAGGTACTGGATGACGAGTAGTTGTGATCCGGTGTGCCGGTATTTAAAGAAAGAAAGGTTGTTGCTTAATGAATTCTACAATTGACATACACGGAGCCGTAGCCAAATTGAACCCCGAGCAGCAAAAAGCGACCAAAACCGTCGACGGTCCGGTTCTGATTATGGCTGGAGCGGGTAGTGGTAAGACGAGGGTGCTCACACACCGGATCGCCTACCTGATCGCTACGCGCAAGGCGGCGCCATGGAGCATTCTGGCCATTACGTTCACGAATAAAGCAGCACGCGAAATGCAGGAGCGGGTTTCGAAGCTCGTAGGTCCGTCTGCGGGAGATATTTGGGTGTCGACGTTCCACTCCATGTGCGTGCGTATTTTGCGGCGCGATATTGAGCGAATTGGCTTCTCCTCCAATTTCACCATTCTCGACTCAACGGACCAGCTATCCGTAATTAAGAATTGTATGAAGGAACTGAATATAGATACGAAGAAAATCGAGCCAAAGGCCGTACAAGCGGAGCTCGGCAACGCCAAGAACGAATTGCACACACCAGACCGGTATGAGCAGCAAGCTGGAAGCGACTATTTCCTGAGTAAATGTGCCCAGGTGTATAAGCTATATCAGAAGAAGCTGAAGAGCAACAACTCACTTGACTTCGATGACCTGATCATGAAGACGACCGAGCTGTTCAAGGCCGTTCCGGAAGTGCTGGAGTTTTATCAGAACAAGTTCCAGTACATTCACGTGGACGAGTATCAGGATACGAACCGTGCCCAATATATGCTGTGCCGGATGCTGGCGGACAAGCACCACAACATATGCGTCGTGGGGGACTCCGATCAATCCATCTATCGCTGGCGTGGAGCGGATATTACGAATATTCTCAACTTCGAGAAGGATTACCCGGAATCGACAGCCGTCTATCTGGAGCAGAATTACAGATCTACGTCCAACATTCTCGATGCAGCGAATGCCGTGATCAATAACAATACCGGGCGCAAAGCGAAGAAACTGTGGACTGATCAGGACGGGGGCGACAAGCTCCGGGTGTACTTGGCTGATTCGGAGCAGGCAGAAGGCTACTATGTGGCGAATGAGATTATTCAGAACCGCAATCGTGGGAAAATGAACGCCGACCATGCGGTCTTGTATCGAACGAATGCCATGTCACGGGTCATTGAGGAAATTTTTATTAAGTCCGACATCCCGTATCAAATCGTTGGCGGAATCAAATTCTACGATCGTAAGGAAATTAAGGATATTTTGGCTTATTTGCGACTCATTTCTAATCCGGATGACGATATTAGCTTGGTGCGCATCATTAATGTACCCAAGCGGGGAATCGGCGATACGACGGTTGACAAGCTGGCTGAAGCGGCGGGCAGTCGGGGGATCTCGATCTTCACAATGCTCGGCCAATTGGATGCTCTTGACTTGAGCGCCCGGTTCAAAAGCGCCTTGACTGAGTTCTACACTACGATGCGCAACCTGCATGCAATGGTCGAATACTTGTCCGTAACGGAATTGACGGAGAAAATGCTGGAATTGACGCGTTATCGGGAAGAGATGCAGCGGGAGAATACGATCGAGTCCCGGTCGAGGCTGGAGAACATCGAGGAGTTTCTCTCCGTGACGATGGATTTCGAGAAGCGCAATGAGGACAAATCATTAGTCAGCTTCCTCACCGATCTTGCACTCATCGCCGATATTGATGCGGTGGACAAGGACGAGGAGGAATCGAAGGACAACGTCATCCTGATGACGATGCACAGTGCGAAGGGGCTGGAGTTCCCTACCGTGTTCATTGTCGGCATGGAGGAAGGGG
The DNA here is from genome assembly GCF_056401635.1 of Paenibacillus sp. P4_E11. Lineage (NCBI taxonomy): Bacteria > Bacillati > Bacillota > Bacilli > Caryophanales > Paenibacillaceae > Paenibacillus > Paenibacillus sp. P4_E11. Next base: position 90,530 of record NZ_JBFUIX010000012.1, read on the forward strand.
TATTCCCGCACAGCCGCTCGTTCCTCGACAACGAGGAGCTGGAGGAAGAACGCCGGCTCGCCTATGTCGGTATCACCCGCGCTGAGCGGCAGCTGCACTTGACGTGTGCGAGGGCGCGCACCTTGTACGGGAAGACGAACGCGAACTCGCCGTCGCGCTTCCTGAAGGAAGTGCCGGAGGCGCTGCTCGAGTGGGTCGGCGCCGGGCGCGAGGGCGGTGGCTATGGCGCCACCGGCAGCTACGGCGGCGGCTATGGCCGCGCCGCCGGCAGTGCAAGCAGCGTCGGAGCCGGGGCCGGGAACAGCGCCAGAGGCGCCTACGGCTACGGCTCCACCTATAGCGGCAGCGGGCCGTCGGCCGCTGGCAGCTTCGGCACCGGCGCGTCCGCTGCGGCGCGCGGGGTGGCTTCGGCCGCCAGCGGCAGCCGGGCGGCTCCAGGCGGTGCCGGCGGCGCGACGGCGGCCTACGGCACTGGCGACAAGGTGGCCCACGGCAAGTGGGGCACCGGGGTCGTCGTGGCCGTGAAGGGCAGCGGCGACGACACGGAGCTGCAGATCGCGTTTCCCGCGCCGGTAGGCGTGAAGCGGCTGCTCGCGAAGTTCGCGCCGATCACGCGCGTGTAGCGGCGGTTGGGGCGGTAGCGGCCGTATCGGCAGCAGCCGGCTTATACGCATGCCATACCGGCAATCCCTAACACACTAACATCCATGAGGTTACTCTCATCAAGCTAACATTCGAGAACGAGAGGAACGTGTATCCTATGTCAGAAGCAATGGAATCCGTGGACACCCTGAACAGCATGAAGCAACTCATCGAGGAGATCAGTCGGCACAATCATGCTTACTATACAATGGATCAGCCGACAATTAGCGATAAGGAATATGACGAGCTCTATGATCGGCTGGTCGCGATGGAGCAGGAGACAGGAATCACGCTGCCTCAGTCACCAACCCAGCGGGTTGGGGGAGAACTGCTGAATGGCTTCGAACCGCATAAGCACTTAGCTAGGCTATGGAGCTTGGACAAGGCGCAGAATCAGGACGATTTGATGACTTGGTATGCACGTGTCCAGAAGCTCGTGAACGAATACAACACGCGCCATCCCGAGACACCTCTACCGGAGCCTGCGTTTGCTGTGGAATTGAAGTTTGACGGACTTTCGCTTAATTTGACCTATGACGGCGGGCAGTTAGTTCAAGCGTCTACGCGTGGCAATGGTGTGGTGGGCGAAGGAATTCTAGCGCAGGTCAAAACGATCAAGTCCATTCCTCTGGAGATCCCGTTCAAGGATGGTGTGATTGAGGTGCAAGGCGAAGGCATGATGTTCTTGTCCGTCTTAGAAGCGTACAACAAGACGGCAGTTGAGCCGCTCAAGAATGCCCGTAATGCCGCAGCCGGAGCACTGCGCAACTTGAATCCGAAGACGACGGCGGAGCGCAAGCTGAACGCATTTATCTACAATATAGGTTACGCCAACGGGGTTCAATTCGAAGATCATCAGGGAATGATACAGTTTCTACGCGATAATCGGTTCAAGGTTAACCCGTATGTCCGATTCCTGAACACAATCGAAGAAGTGGCTGCGGAGTTGAACCATCTGGAATCGATCCGGCATACGTTCGATTATTTGATCGACGGGGGAGTCGTCAAGCTGACTGACATGCGGACCCGGGAAGTGTTGGGCTATACCGACAAGTTCCCGCGGTGGGCGGTGGCCTTCAAGTTCGAGGCTGAGGAAACGACGACGATTCTGGAGTCCGTGTCCTGGGAGATAGGTCGCACCGGCAAGCTGACCCCGGTCGCCACGGTAGAGGCCGTTGACTTGGCGGGTGTCACAGTCCAGCATTGCACGCTGAATAACATCGGCGACATCGAGCGCAAACGACTCAAGCACGCACTCGGTACGTCAGTCTTTATTCGCCGTTCTAATGATGTAATCCCGGAAATTCTCGGAAAAGTAACGGATGAAGACGATGGTGGCGAGATAGTAGCGCCAGATATGTGCCCAGCCTGCGGCTCAGTATTGGAGATGCGCGGCGCGCACTTGTTCTGTCCGAACCGACTCGGCTGCAAGTCGCAGTTGATCAGCCGCATCGCGCATTTCGCATCGCGTGACGCGATGGATATCGAGACGTTCAGCGTCATGACGGCGGAACAGCTTTATGACGAGTTGGACGTGCGCGATCCGGCTGACTTGTACGATCTACAATACGATGATTTGATCAAGCTGCAGCGAACCGGCGAGAAGAAAGCGAACAAGCTGCTCGAAGCGTTCGAGAAGAGCAAGGGACGCGATCTGCCATCCTTCCTGTTCGCGCTCGGCATCTCTAATACAGGGAAGACGACGACGAAGGTGCTGGCGGATTACTTCGGCAGTCTCTACGCTCTAATGGCGGCCACGCCGGAGGAACTGACCACGTTGCCGGACATTGGCGGCATTGTTGCGGAGAGCATCGTGTCCTTCTTCGCCGATCCAGTCATGCGGCGCAGTGTAGAACGGATGCAGGCGGCTGGCATCAACCCAATCGTTGAGCGGTCGGCAGCTCCAGTGAACACCGACCATGTGTTCTTCGGGAAGACGGTCGTTCTCACCGGTACGCTGGCGACACTGGGCCGCGATGAGGCTGCCAAGAGGCTGGAAGCGCTCGGCGCGAAGGTGACCGGCAGCGTGTCGAAGAAGACGGACTTCGTCATCGCAGGCGAAGCCGCAGGTAGCAAGCTGACGAAGGCGCAGGAGCTAGGCATCCGCATCATCGATGACGAAACGGAATTGCTGCGATTGCTCGAAGGCGTATAGATAATGAAGCAACAGCCCCTCCTGGCCATCGGTGAGGGGCTGTGCAATTGAAGGATTAGAGCCTATTCCGAACAGGAATTTATTACAAGATAATAAAGCGGATAAAAAGGTTGCTTTTCTATTTCAAACCTGTTAATATAAATTCTTGTCACCGACAAACTTCGATAAATAACGCGAAGTAATCGGGACCAAAGTTCCTTGAAAACTGAACAAATGAATGACGATGTATAGCGCTGATTAAGTGCAACAGCTCTTCGGAGCAAAACAAGCTAGTTAAGTTTATGAGCAAGTCAAATTTCTACCATTATGGAGAGTTTGATCCTGGCTCAGGACGAACGCTGGCGGCGTGCCTAATACATGCAAGTCGAGCGGATTCTTCCTTCGGGAAGGGTTAGCGGCGGACGGGTGAGTAACACGTAGGCAACCTGCCTGCAAGACTGGGATAACTAACGGAAACGTTAGCTAATACCGGATACACGGCTGGAT